>NZ_JBXGGI010000060.1:0-37336 GCF_056854775.1 Mannheimia sp. | reverse complement strand
TTTAGTGAGTTTATTAGTAGATAGAATGAGATAGTAGTAGACTGACTAAATAGAAAGAATTTGATTGATAACCAGAGTGCTGTGGCTCTACCTGACTCCATTCCGAACACAGAAGTAAAACGCAGTAACGTGGATGGTAGTGTGGTGATTCGCCATGTGAGAGTAGAGCATCGTCGGGTTTTTATTTAGTGAGTTTATTAGTAGATAGAATGAGATAGTAGTAGATTGACTAAATAAAGCGGAAGAGACAGAAGAAAAGAACGAAGACATAAACATAAACAAGACATAAAGAGCCCCTAAGTAGAGATACTTAGGGGTTTTTGCTTTTGTATTTTAACTGATAAAACTATCTGATTTCAGCAGAGATAATTTCTCTTTCCTTTCCTATACGCTTTTTCCCCTTTAAAACAACTCTTTCTCAGTTTCCATAACTTGTTTTGAATACTGTACAAGCGGTGAATTTATAACCAAATTTTGCAACTCAGTATACTGAGTTTCCTTTATTCCCTTGCAGGAATAAAGGAAATAATCCTTGCTAAACAAAATGAGGTGATGATATGCAAAGTCAAATTATTCGGAGGATTGTAGATTCTCCAAATGATTATAAAAACATTGTTGAAAATGCTAAATTTTCTGAATTAAGAGAAATATTCGCTACATATAAACAACATTATACAGGTGAGAATATAGGCTCAATAGTTCAGTTTTATCACGATGAGCGTACTTTAAGAGACAAATTATTAGATTGTTCTCAAAGTGTTATTGATACGTTATCTAAGAAATAAAGAGGAAGTTGGCTATGAGTTTATTAGATAAATATCCATATATCAGAGAAATTCTGGATGAGCTGTCAGAATGTGTTGATAATTCGTCATATTATGTTGTTGCAGGGGGAAATGGTAGTGTTCCATTGAAGAAGCTTAATAATGCAAAAGCTTCTATGGTATCAGGTGCAGGGGCAAGTTTAGATCATGATGAAGAGATTTTATTGCTTTATGATTCTACTGTTTTTGGAAGTGCAAAAGAGGGGGCTTTAATTACGAACAAGAAAATCATTGTAAAACAAGCATTTGAAGGCCTAATGTGCCAGCCTTATTACTTATTATAAGTCATTATCAATCTCCTATAATAAAGGTGAGCTGAAATTTGGTATTTTAAATTTAATGCATTTGCATCGTCAAGATGAGTTACGTGAAGGGTTTATTAACTTGTTATCTTCAATGCTCGCACTATCTAATGAAAAAGGAGAGGTTGAGTGCTCAATTAGTGATGAAGAGTTAAGAGAGCTTGTAGAAATCATTAAAGGAACACAAATTGAAATTGGTGATGAAGTTTCAGGGGTTGATGCATTTGTTGACAAATATATTTATCCGTATGAAAGTGAAATTGAATCTATGTTTAGAAAAATTGGTTCAGATGGTAATGTTGAAATGGTCATAGACAAAGTAATTGATTTCATTCCTGCGCCTGTTAGATATGTCATTCCTAGAAATCTAGTGAAAAAAGCTGTTCTATCTATAAAAGAGAAAGTATTTCAATCTTAAGGATATGCTATGAGTAAACAATACCATTTTGACATTGATTATATCGATACCCGTTATAATCAGAAAGGGCGAGGAGCGGTTGCTGCAACAAGTATTCTTGATGCAAAAAATCGATTTAAGTCTTCACATCCCACTTGTAAAGTTATTGCCTGTGTAAGACGAGATGAGATTATTTCATCAAAAAATGTGGTAAAACAAGAACCATCTCGTAAAAAAGCAGATGAAAGAGAAGATTCTTCATCTTTGAAAAACTCCTTGATTGGAACTGCAATAGGTATAGGGATTGGTTGGTTATTAAAGAAAAAATAATCTGTATAAGTGAAACCTACTAATTTATGTCTAGAGGTTTGCTAATGGACTTGCTCCCTAAGTAGAGATACTTAGGGGTTTTTGTTTTTTTATTCTATTTAGTATAGAAGATTATTTTGCAGAAGCAGAATAAGGTATAAAAATGACCGATTGTTAGCAGGAGAAAGTTGCAAAAGAAAATTTAACTCTTCAATTTAAAATGGCATTAAATTATATTTTACTCCTGTAGCATTAGCACAATATTTCTTTATCAGTTTTTATAATGATTGGCTATAATAGTAGAATTTAAATATTCATTTTTTATAAATCTAACTATGAAAAACAAATCACCTATTATTGCTCTAGTGGCAGGGGAAGTATCTGGCGATATTCTCGGAGCAGGCCTAATTAAAGCATTAAAAATGCATTATCCAAATGCTCGTTTTATTGGCGTAGCCGGTCCACGAATGATATCAGCGGGTTGCGAGACTTTGTTTGATATGGAGGAACTTTCGGTTATGGGTTTAGCTGAGGTGGTTAAACATCTTCCAAGATTACTTAAACGCCGTAAACAAGTGATTGATGAAATGCTTCAAGTAAAGCCTGATATTTTTATCGGTATTGATGCACCGGATTTCAATTTAACTGTTGAAGAAAAACTTAAAGCGAGTGGCATTAAAACTATTCATTATGTGAGCCCATCGGTGTGGGCGTGGCGTCAAAAGCGAGTGTTTAAAATTGCCAGAGCAACTAATTTGGTATTGGCATTTCTGCCGTTTGAAAAGGCATTCTATGATAGGTTTAATGTGCCTTGCCGTTTTATTGGTCATACAATGGCAGATGCGATTCCGTTAGAGCCAGAGCGTTCACAAGCCTGTTTATCGCTCAATATTGATGAAAGCAAACGCTATATGGCAATTTTGGTAGGAAGCAGAGGGAGTGAAATTCAGTTTTTAGCTGAGCCATTTTTGAAAACAGCTCAACTTCTAAAGGCTCGCTTTCCTGATTTGCAATTCTTAGTGCCAATGGTTAATAAAAAGCGAATTGCACAATTTAATGAGATTAAAGCACAAATCGCTCCAGAGCTAGAACTTAATATTATTCAAGGCAAGGCTCGTGAAGCGATGATTGCAGCGGAATGCACGCTCTTAGCGTCCGGCACGGCTGCATTAGAGGCAATGTTGTGTAAATCTCCAATGGTAGTTGGATATAAAATGAAACCGCTTACTTATTGGCTGGCAAAAAGGCTAGTTAAGACGGATTATATTTCTCTACCTAATTTACTTGCTCAAGAACTTCTTGTGCCAGAGCTAATCCAAGAGGAGTGTAATCCGGAGAAGTTGGCAAACCATTTAACGGTTTTCCTCGCAGAGGATATGGAAAGCCAAGCTAAGAAAGCGGATTTAAAACAGCGATTTGTTGAGCTACACAAGTCAATTCAATGTAATGCAGATGAGCAAGCAGCTCAAGCGGTTGTTGATTTATTAAATTATTCTACAAGCGGTCATATTTATTAATTTTTTTGCAAAAGGGAAGATGTATGTGGAAAGAAGTTTTACTTAATTATGGGATTTTCTTATTAGAATTATTAACGGTTTTCGGTATTGTTGCAGTGGTCGTGATGTTGATTTTGGAATCCAAAAAACAAACTGAAAATGGTACAGTATCCATTACAAATTTAACAAAAAAATATAAGGAACAACAAAAATCGCTTGCAGGATTTTTCTTGAGTGAGGCAGAGCTAAAGCATCAAGAAAAGCAAGAGAAAAAAGCAGAGAAAGAGAAGGCAAAATTTGAGAAGAAGCGTTTAAAAGAAGGGGGAACAAGCGGAGAAGCCCCATCTCGCTTGTTTGTACTGAATTTTAATGGCGATATGATGGCACACGAGGTTAATTCTCTACGCCGAGAAATTGATGCAGTGATTAGCCTTGCTGATCCCGAAAAAGATGAGGTTTTGCTGAAGTTGGAAAGTCCGGGAGGCGTGGTTCACGGCTATGGTTTGGCAGCCTCTCAGCTGCAACGTTTGCGTGATCGCAATATTCCTTTAATTGCAGCGGTGGATAAAGTTGCGGCAAGCGGTGGTTATATGATGGCTTGTGTGGCAAATAAAATTGTGTCTGCTCCGTTTGCGGTGATTGGCTCGGTAGGTGTTGTGGCTCAAGTGCCAAATATTCATCGTTTCCTGAAAAAACACGATATTGATGTGGATGTGATGACGGCAGGTGAATATAAACGTACAGTAACTTTAGTTGGCGAAAATACAGAGAAAGGCAAGCAAAAATTCCAGCAAGAATTGGAAGAAACCCATTTATTGTTCAAACAATTTGTCGCTCAACACCGCCCACAATTAGATATTGAAAAAGTAGCAACAGGTGAACATTGGTTCGGACAGCAAGCGATTGAGTTAAATTTAGTAGATGAAATTGCAACCAGTGATGATCTTATTTTAAATGCAATCTCTGAGAAAGAGGTGATTGAATTGAAATATAAAGAGAAGAAAAAATTGAGCCAGAAAATCGGCTCACAGCTAGAACAATCTGCGGAAAATGTTTTAACTAAGATCTTAAATAAAGGTCGTTCAACGATAATGTAGTATCAAACAGAAGGGCTGAACTTATCTAATTCAGCCCTTTTCATTTTAATTAAATCGCTTGTTATTACTCATTTACCACAAAGCAGGCGATGCGAGTGCCATCTGCATAGGTTTTGAGATCGGGCTGGCTGACACGGCATAGATCCGTTGCAAAACGGCAGCGAGCATTGAAAGCACAACCTTTTGGTGGCTTAAGTGGGCTTGGTAATTCGCCTGTTAGCTTAATGCGTTCACGACGTTGATTTGGATCTAAACGTGGTGTTGCTGAAAGCAATGCTTGGGTATAAGGGTGGCGAGGATTACTAAAAATCGTTTTAGTATCGCCTTGTTCAACACAGCGACCTAAATACATCACCATCACTTCATCAGCAATGTGCTCAACAACGGATAAATCGTGAGAAATAAAGACATAAGACAGCCCCATTTCTTCTTGCAGATCCATCATCAAGTTAAGCACTTGGGCTCGAACCGAAACGTCTAATGCGGAAACAGGTTCATCAGCAACTACAATGTCAGGCTGTAGCATCAAGCCACGAGCAATTGCAATTCGCTGGCGTTGTCCACCCGAGAACATATGTGGATAGCGGTCGTAAAACTCAGGTTTTAAGCCAACTTTTGCCATCATTTCTAAAACGCGATCTTTACGTTCTTTTGCCGACAATTCGGTGTTAATTAACAACGGCTCTTCTAAAATTGCTCCTACTTTTTTGCGAGGATTGAGTGAGCTATATGGATTTTGGAATACAATTTGAATTTTTTTACGGCGTAGCTGAGCAGTTTCTTTATCATTTACTAAGAAATTCTGTCCGTTATAGAATAATTCGCCTTCAGTTGGGTTTTCAATCATTGTGAGCATTCGCCCCAATGTTGATTTTCCACAGCCCGATTCTCCTACAATTGCCAATGTTTTGCCACGCTCAAGCGTAAATGATACGCCATCCACTGCTTTAACTAGCTTTGGCGGTGCGAACATTCCTTTTTTAACGGGGTAATATTTTTTTAGATTAATCGCATCGAGAAGCGGTGCGTTTTTATCATTTTTTTGCAAATCGCTCATTTTAACCTCTCAGATGTTGTTCAAATGCAAGTGGTGTGCCTGCGAGTGTTAGTGGTGTATGACATTTCACTTGGCGACCGTTTAATGTATGTAGCTCCGGTTCAATTTGACGGCACTTATCCGTTGCATAAGGGCAACGAGGATTGAGTAAACAACCCTGTGGTCGGTCATATTTGCCCGGTACAACACCCGGTAGAGATTGCAAACGGGATTTCCCTTCGGCAAATTCAGGTAATGCTTTCAGCAATGCTTGGGTGTAAGGGTGAAGTGGCGAGCTGAAAATTTCCGCCGCTTTGCCTTCTTCAACTACTTGTCCGGCATACATTACGATAATGCGATGAGCCGCTTCCGCAACAAGGGCGAGATCGTGGGTAATGAGAATTAACGCCATATTTTCTTTGCGTTGTAATTCTAACAGTAAGTCGATGATCTGTGCTTGAATGGTTACATCTAATGCGGTTGTTGGCTCATCAGCAATTAATAATTTAGGGTTACAGGCAATTGCCATTGCAATCATCACTCGTTGGCTCATACCGCCCGAAAGTTGATGCGGATAAACCTCTAAACGAGATTCAGGATCGGGAATTCCCACCATTTTGAGTAGTTCAATGGCTCGCTCACGGCGACTTGCTTTTGAACCACCTTGATGGACTTTCAACGCTTCCATAATCTGATAGCCTACGGTGTAGCTTGGGTTGAGGCTGGTCATTGCATCTTGGAAAATCATAGACACATCGGCACCCACAATTTGTTGTTTTTCCTTTGGTTTTAATGCCAACAGATCATTGCCGTTAAAGTGTAAATTTTCAGCCATTACACGACCGGGAAAGTCAATTAAGCCCATAATCGCTAATGAACTGACCGATTTACCCGAACCTGATTCGCCCACAATGCCTAATACTTCGCCTTCATTGATTTCGTAGCTTACGCGATCCACCGCTTTAAATGGCGTTTTTTCATCGCCAAAATGGACGGAAAGCTGATTAACAGTTAATAATGCCATCTTGTCTCTCCTATTGTTTTAGTTTTGGATCGAGTGCATCACGCAAGCCATCGCCCATTAAGTTGAATGCCAATACAAGTGATAAAATTGCCAGCCCCGGAATGGTTACTAACCAGTTTGCCGATTGCATAAAGCCACGAGATTCTGCCAACATCGTACCCAGTTCAGGCGTTGGTGGCTGAGCCCCAATGCCTAAGAAGCCGAGTGCGGCAAGTTCTAAAATCGCATTTGAAATCCCCATTGTCATTTGAACGATCAGTGGAGCTAAGCAGTTTGGTAAGATAACCACAAACATTAAGCGGAACACACTTGCACCGGCTACACGGGAAGCGGTTACATAATCACGGTTTTTCTCACTTAATACTTGAGCACGGGTTAAACGCACATAGCTTGGAATGGAAACTGCCGCAATGGCAATGGCTGCATTGGTGAGTGATGGACCAAGAATGGTTACAACCCCAATGGTTAAAAGTAGGCTTGGAATAGCAAGCATAATATCCACAAATCGCATAATGATAATATCAAGCATACCGCCGTAATAGCCCGCGATTAAGCCTAAAATTACCCCGAATACGCAAGAAAGTAGTACAATGATTAAGCCGATAAAGACAGATAATCTTGCACCGTAAATAATACGAGACAGAATATCACGCCCGATATCATCAGTACCGAGTAAATGAGCGGAATTTCCCCCTTCAAACCAAGCCGGAGGGAGTAGTAATGCACTACGGTTTTGCTCAATTGGGTCAAATGGGGCAACCCAAGGTGCGAACACGCAGGCAACAAAGACTATTGCAATAAAGATAAGTCCGATTAATGCACCTCGATTTTGACAAAAATAGTACCAAAACTCCTGCAATGGTGTTTTTGGTTTAGGTGCAGATAATGTTATTGAAGACATTCATCACTCCAAAAATAAAAAGATCCCAAATCCTAGAGAACAAGCGGTTGGTTTTTAGATACTTTTTGCAAATTTATAAGCAAAATTAACCGCTTGAAACCTTGTTATGAATGGCGGATTCTTGGGTTTACAATACCGTATATTAAATCTACGGTTAAATTAACTAAAATAATAATAGTGGCTATGATTAATACAGAGCCTTGTAACACAGGGTAATCACGGCTGTTGATGGCATCAATAATCCATTTGCCGATGCCAGGCCACGAGAAAATATTCTCGGTTAAAACCGCTCCTGACAAAAGTTGCCCTACAATCAAACCAACAACGGTTACTACTGGAATTAACGCATTTCTCAGAGCGTGAACAATCACAATACGAGTGGTATTCAAGCCTTTAGCTTTTGCGGTGCGTATATAATCTTCGCCCAGAACTTCAAGCATTGAAGAACGCGTCATTCGGGTAATCACCGCAAGCGGAATTGTACCTAGTACAATAGCAGGTAAAATTAATGATTTTATTGCTGCTAAAAATGCCCCCGGTTCGTCTGAACGCCAAGTATCAATCAGCATAAAACCTGTTTCGGCTTCAATCCAATATTCAGACGGTAAGCGTCCCGAAGCGGGTAAACCCAGCGGGGTAGAAAAATAAAGGATTAGCACTAAGCCCCACCAGAAAATCGGCATAGAGTAACCGGTCAGTGAAAGCGTGGTAACTGTATGCGAAATCCACGACTCTTTTTTAACCGCTGCAATCACGCCTAAGAAGATCCCTAAAATGAGCGACCATAACAATGCAAAAAATGCCAATTCAACAGTTGCAGGGAAAAGGGTAAAAAATTCTTTCAGTACAGGTTCGTTGTTACGAAACGACCTGCCAAGATCACCTTGTAGCACACCGCTGATATAGCTGATGTACTGCTCAAACAATGGTCGGTTTAAGCCAAGCTGTTCCATCATTTGTTGATGAACTTCAGGCGACAATCCACGCTCTCCCATTCGGATCTCAATCGGATCACCGGGAATAAAATGCACAAGGGCAAAAGTAATTAAAGTAATTGCGATAAAGGTGGGAATCACCATTAATACGCGTTTAAGAATAAATTGAAACATTCAAAATCTCTAATATGTTGGGATTTTATAAAGAGTTATCTGACCTCTCGATCTGATTCCTCTCTTTAGAAAAGAGGGGTTAAGGGAGATTTGACAGAAGTCATTTCCGGAGAAAATAAATAATCACTCAAAGAGATCTTTTCATTCTCCCATTTCGCAAATCGTTGCTACCAAATCTCCCCTTGCCCCTCTTTGCTAAAGAGGGGAGAACAAGCGGTCAAATTTGTAAAAAAATTTGCAAAATTAACCGCTTGCAGGCAGATTATTTATCTGCAAGCTCTACATTATAGAAGTTATGTAAGCCAAATGGGCTCATTACATAACCTTTTACTTCTTTACGAACCGGGAAGTAAACGGTTGAGTGAGCAATGGTAATCCAAGGAGCTTGCTCTTTGAAGATAACTTGTGCTTGTTTGTAAAGCTCTGTACGTTTTGCTTTGTCGCTTTCTTGAGCCGCACCAAGCACTACGTCTTCAAACGGTTTGTGGCAGAATTTTGAGTAGTTTGAACCAGCTTCAACCGCTGAACAGCTTAATAGTGTGTTCAGGAAGTTATCCGGGTCGCCATTATCGCCTGTCCAACCAATCATTGAAGTTGCTGCTTCGCCTTGACGTAAACGTTTGAGGTATTCACCCCATTCGTAACTTACGATTTTCGCATTCACGCCCACTTTTTTCCAGTCTTCTTGGATAAGTTCAGCCATACGGCGAGCGTTCGGGTTGTACGGGCGAGATACCGGCATTGCCCAAAGTTCTGTGGTAAAGCCGTTCTCAAAGCCTGCTTCTTTTAATAACTCTTTGGCTTTTTCAGGGTTATAGTCATAGTCTTGAACAGCGTCATTGTAACTCCACATTGTTGGTGGAATAGGGTTTTTCGCCACTTGACCGGCACCTTGATACACCGCATCCACAATCGCTTGTTTGTTTACTGCGTGGTTTAAGGCTTGGCGAACTTTTTGATTATCTAACGGTTTGATTGAAGAGTTCAATGCAAGATAACCTACGTTCATACCAGATTGGCTCATTAACTCAATATTGGCATCTTTTTTAAGTGCTTCAACATCCGCAGGGTTAGGATATGGCATTGCGTGGCATTCGCCTTTTTGTAATTTGGCTAAACGTACAGACGCATCTGGTGTAATCGCAAACACTAAACGGTCAATTTTTGCTTTACCCTGCCAGTAGTTTTCAAAAGCTTTGTAACGTACGGTTGAGTCTTTTTGGTAATCAACAAATTGGAACGGACCGCTACCGATTGGGTTAGTATCAATACGCTCCGGTTTACCTGCTTTTAATGATTGTTCGGCATATTCAGCAGAATAAACTGCGTTAAAGTCCATTGCTAAGTTTGCTAAGAACGGTGCATTTGGCACTTTTAAGCTGATTTTAACGGTGTGATCGTCCACTTTTTCCACTTTTTCAATGATATTTTGCATATCCATACCGACAAAGTATTCATAGTTGCCACCTGATACTTTATGGAATGGGTGGTTTGGATCAAGCTGACGGCTGATTGAGAATACTACATCATCTGCGTTTAATTCACGGCTTGGTTTGAATTCTTTGTTGTCGTGGAATTTCACGCCTTTACGCAGATGGAAGGTATAAGTTTTGCCATCTTCAGAAATATCCCACTTTTCTGCTAACGATGGGATAACATCGGTTGTGCCTTCTGCAAAGTCCACCAATTTGTTATAGATAGGACGAGCGTTGGCATCAAGGCTTGCACCGTCTGTTACAAGAACAGGGCTCATTGCTGAAGGCGATGCTTCTAAGCAATAGACGAAGGTTTTTGGTGCAGCCATTGCAGTTGCAGAACCTGCAACCGCCATTGCAATTAACGAAAGTTTAGCTAGGTGTTTCATTTTCACTCCTTGAGTTTTATTTATAGATTGAATTACTTTTTTTATGTTAAGTTTTGAATATACAATTTTTTTAGCGAACTGCAATCTTTTTTTAACAAATAGAGGTAGGACTTTATCAAAATTTACAAATGAAATTTGATTGAGCAATTTCCACTTCTCAAAACGGCAGTTTTCCGATATTCTTACAAAGTTTTTGATGGCTGGCTTTAAGGAATATTTTTGCAGTTACCTCTACCGATTTATCAAATTGATGAAGACACTTTCGATAATTTTTACGCAGAGAATAGTGAAGTGTTACTTGAATCTCTCAAACGGAATTTTGCCGATGTACAACAGCCGTTTTTCTATATTTGGGGCGAAAAAGGTTGTGGTAAAAGTCATTTGTTAAAAGCCGTGAGCAATCACTTTCTTTTAAACCAGCAAACCTCAAGTTACATTCCTTTAACAAAAGCTCATTATTTCTCACCGTTGGTTTTAGATAACGCCGAGCTACTGAATGTGATTTGTTTAGATGATATTCAAGCTATTGCAGGTGATGAGGAATGGGAGCTGGCAATTTTCAACTTATTCAATCAAATTCGAGAACAGCAGGGATTATTTAGTGATGGTATAAAAACCTTGTTGTTAATCAGTGCGAATTGCCCGCCTCATCAATTAAATATTAAATTGCCGGACTTACGCTCCCGTTTAACGTGGGGAGAAGTGTATCAATTAAGTGATCTCACTGACGAACAAAAATGCCATATTTTGCAAGCCAATGCACATCAAAAAGGAATTGAGCTATCCGATGAAGTTGCTCATTTTCTGCTGAAAAAAATAGGGTCTGATTTGGAAGAATTGTCCAAAATATTAGATAAATTAGATCACGCTTCTTTACAAGCCCAACGAAAATTAACCATTCCTTTTGTGAAGGAAGCCCTTTCTCTGTAACAAGCGGTTTGATTCTTATCAAAATTTGCAAAAATTTTTGAAAATTTGACCGCTTGCTACCTCTAAATAAGTAACTTATTTGCTACGTTAAAAGAATAGCTTGTGTTACACTTCAGCTAACATTTTTTACCCATTGAGTTATGATGAACCAAACAACCCAATATCAGCTTAAACTACAGAATATCGCTTGTGAGCGAGGTGAAACCCGTTTATTTGAAGGGTGTAATCTTACTGTAAACAGTGGCGATTGGGTGCAGATTGAAGGGCATAACGGCATCGGTAAAACCAGTCTATTACGTATTTTAGCCGGGCTTTCATTACCTGCTGAAGGCGAAGTGCTGTGGAACGATATTCCCATTCAAAAGCAACGTGATGAATATTATTCGGAACTCTTTTATTTAGGTCATTATTCGGGTGTGAAACCGGAGCTGACTGCGTGGGAGAATTTACGCTTTTTCCAAAAAATTCAACAACTGCCGCAAGATGACGAAGCGTTGTGGGAAGCGTTAAACAAAGTTTCCCTTATCGGGCGAGAAGATTTGCCTTGTTCTCAATTATCAGCAGGGCAACAACGCCGTGTTGCGTTGGCTAAATTATGGCTGACCCAAGCCAAACTTTGGATTTTAGATGAGCCTTTTACCGCCATTGATAAAAAAGGGGTAGCAGATTTAATTGCTCATATTGAGCAACATTGTGCCAAAGGCGGATTAGTCATTTTTACCAGCCATCAAGCAGCAGAGAGCGATAAAGTTGCTATTATTTCGTTAGATCAATTTAAAGTATGATTTTATTTAGCATTATTCAGCGTGAATTAACCATTGCCTTTCGCAAACCATCGGAAATTTTAAATCCGCTTTGGTTTTTTTTAATGGTGATTACTGTATTCCCGATTTTAATGGGACCAAATCCTGAATTATTGGGCAAAATTGCCGGTGGCATTGCGTGGGTAGCGGCACTCCTTTCTGCATTGCTTTCGTTTGAGCGTTTATTTCGAGATGATTATTTAGACGGCTCACTTGAACAATTAATGTTATTGCCGTTAGGTTTACCGCAAGTGGCATTGGCGAAAGTGATTGCTCACTGGATTTTAACCGGCTTGCCGTTGATTTTACTTTCCCCCATTGCGGCAATTTTGCTCTCGCTAGAAACCCACGTTTGGTGGGCGTTAGTGATGACATTATTACTCGGCACACCGATTTTAAGCTGCTTAGGGGCAATTGGTGTGGCATTGACTGTAGGATTACGCAAAGGTGGTACTTTGTTAAGCCTATTGATTTTACCGTTATTTCTACCGGTATTAATCTTTGCCGCCGCAGTGCTTGAAGCCGCTACCCTGAATATGGGCTACAGCGGACAACTTGCGATTATCGGTGCAATTTTAGCGGTTACTTTAACTTTTTCGCCATTTGCGATTGCAGGGGCGTTAAGGATTAGTTTGAACTAGATTTGAAAGCAGTAATTTTACAAAAATAAGTAAATAAACATTTCATTTATTACGGAGTTTTTCTATGTGGAAATGGCTACACCCTTACGCAAAATCTGAAACACAGTATCATTTGCTAGGGAAAATCCAACCGTTTTTGGGTTGGTTAAGTTTGATTATGTTAGCGGTGGCTTTTGTGTGGGGGCTTGCTTACGCACCGAAAGATTACCAACAGGGCGATAGCTACCGTATTATCTTTATTCACGTGCCGGGGGCGATTTGGTCGATGGGTGTATATGGCTCAATGGCAGTAGCGGGCTTAGTTGCTTTAGTTTGGCAAATTCGCCAAGCGAATTTGGCGATGATTTCAATGGCACCGATTGGCTTGGTGTTCGCCTTTATTTCGCTTGCCACAGGGGCAATTTGGGGCAAACCGATGTGGGGAACTTGGTGGGTGTGGGATGCTCGCTTAACTTCTGCCTTAGTGCTTTTTTTCCTTTATATTGGCGTAATGGCTCTTTACTCAGCCTTTCAAGATAAACAGACTGGGGCAAAAGCCGCTGCGGTGCTTTCGGTGGTTGGGGTAATTAACCTGCCGATTATTCACTTCTCGGTAGAGTGGTGGAACACGCTACATCAAGGTGCAACCATTACTAAGCTTGACAAGCCGTCAATGGCGGTCGAAATGCTCATTCCGTTATTACTGGCGATTTTTGGCTCATTGATTTTTACCGTGTGGTTTAGTATTTGGCGTTATCGTATCGCATTATTAAAAGATGAACGTAATCGCCCTTGGGTTAAAAATTTAGCAAAAGCAGTGTAAGAAAGTAGGAGATAGAGATGACTTTTCAATTTGAATCAATTAGCGAATTTTTCGCAATGGGTGGTTACGGTTTCTATGTTTGGCTTTCCTATGCCATTACCTTTATTGCAATGGGAGTACTGATTTGGTTAAGCCGCCGTGAACAAAAGGCAATTTTAGCTCAAGCAAAAAAAGAGCTGGCAAGAGAAGAAAAGCTTAAGCAACCACTTTAATAGGCAATACAAGCGGTTAAAAAACGTTAAAATTTTGCAAATATCGCATTAATACTTCTTTATAGGTATTTGGTTTGAGAAATCGCAAAACTTCCTTCAAATTTAGGGAATGTTGTGCGACTTTTTGTTATGCTTATGGTTGGTTATATTTTTAATTTTTTAATGCAATAGCATTTATTTTAAGCATTTATTTTTAAGGGTGATTACGATGAATCCAAGACGAAAATCAAGATTGAAAGTAGTACTTTCAGTATTGCTTGGGCTTTCTGTAGCAGCAGGATTGACACTTTATGCGTTAAGCCAAAATATCGATCTTTTCTACACACCATCTGAAATTGTTAATGGTAAAAATGATGATCCTAAACAAAAACCGGAAGTCGGGCAGCGTATTCGTGTTGGCGGAATGGTTGTGGAAGATACGGTCAAGCGTGATGATAAAACTTTAAAAGTGGTGTTTGATTTAAATGATGTTGGACCTTCTATTACAGTCGAATACGAAGGTATTTTGCCGGATTTATTCCGTGAAGGGCAGGGTATTGTGGCACAGGGCGTGCTCATTGAGCCAACACGTTTAAAAGCAACCGAAGTATTGGCAAAACACGATGAAAACTATA
The DNA here is from genome assembly GCF_056854775.1 of Mannheimia sp. Lineage (NCBI taxonomy): Bacteria > Pseudomonadati > Pseudomonadota > Gammaproteobacteria > Pasteurellales > Pasteurellaceae > Mannheimia > Mannheimia sp. The sequence continues at coordinate 22,975 of NZ_JBXGGI010000060.1, read as the reverse complement.
TGCCACCGGAATTGGGCGATAAATTGAAAGATCAACATAAAAAATCAGGTGTTTCAGAGCAAGATTTAAAAGGCGAATCAGAAACCGATCGCAAAATGAAAGCCGAAGCCCAAAAAGCTAATATGCAAGGGGAAACTAAATGATTGCGGAATTAGGCAATTATGCTTTGGCACTTGCCTTAGCTATTTCTGTGTTATTAGCCATTCTGCCGATTTGGGGGGCAGAAAAACATAATAGCACTTTAATTGCCCTAGCCAGACCAATGACGTGGGCGATGTTTTTAGCTTTAAGCGTCTCTTTTGGTTCATTATTTTACTTATTTGCGGTAAACGATTTTACTGTGCAATATGTGGTAAATAACTCAAATAGTCGTTTACCCCTTCAATATCGCCTTTCTGCCGTATGGGGTGCTCATGAAGGCTCGCTCTTACTCTGGGTTTGGTTGCTTTCGCTTTGGTCGATAGGGGTTGCGGCTTTTACTCGTAAAATGCCGGAAGATGCAGTTGCCCGTGTGTTAGGTTTAATGGGGATGATCAGCATCGGCTTTTTGGTGTTTGTGATTTTTACTTCCAACCCGTTTGATCGCACATTCCCGAATTTCCCGGTTGATGGCAAAGAATTAAACCCAATGTTGCAAGATGTGGGCTTAATTTTCCACCCGCCGCTGCTCTATATGGGCTATGTAGGATTTTCGGTTGCCTTCGCTTTTGCTATTGCTTCATTAATGACGGGGCGTTTAGATACCGCTTGGGCTAGGTGGTCTCGCCCTTGGACAATGGCAGCTTGGGTGTTTTTAACGCTCGGTATAGTGCTCGGCTCTTGGTGGGCGTACTACGAACTCGGCTGGGGCGGCTGGTGGTTCTGGGATCCGGTGGAAAATGCCTCTCTAATGCCGTGGATTGCCGGTACGGCATTAATTCACTCATTAGCGGTAACTGAAAAGCGTGGCACATTTAAAGCGTGGACGGTGTTATTAGCCATTCTCGCCTTCTCCCTCTGCTTAGTGGGAACATTCTTAGTTCGTTCAGGTATTTTAGTTTCAGTTCACGCTTTCGCATCAGACCCAACGAGAGGGCTATATATCTTGGCTTATCTAGTTGTGGTAGTAGGTGGTTCATTATTGTTATATGCGTTTAAAGGCTCGCAAATTAAAAGTCTTGATAACTACGAACGCTATTCGCGTGAAACAATGTTATTAATCAATAATATTTTATTGATGGCATTTTTATCGGTAGTATTCTTGGGGACTTTATTACCGCTTGTTCATAAGCAAATCGGTTTAGGTACAATCTCAATTGGTGCACCGTTCTTTGACCAAATGTTTATGATTTTAATGGTGCCTTTTGCATTTGTGCTGGGAATTGGACCGCTTGTGAAATGGCGTCGAGACCAAGTTTCTGTCATTCGTAAACCAGTAATTATTACCCTGATTTTAATGGCTTTGCTTGGCTTTGCTCTTCCTTATCTATTCCGCAATACGATTACTGTGAGTGTAGTACTTGGCACAATGATGTCGGTCTTTATCGTATTATTGAGCTTATATGAATTGCAACAACGCGCTACGCACCGTCATTCATTCTTCAGCGGTTTATTCAAACTTTCCCGCTCACATTGGGGAATGGTGTTAGCTCACCTCGGTGTGGCGATGACGGTATTTGGTATTGCCTTTAGCCAAAACTTCAGTGTCGAACGAGATGTGAGAATGAATGTGGGTGATAAAGCTGAAATTTTAGATTATCAATTTGAATTTAAAGGTATCAAAATTACCGATGGTGCAAACTATCAAGGCGGTACGGCTGAGCTTGAAATTACCCACAACGGCAAGTATGAAGCCACACTCAATGCAGAAAAACGTTTTTATAACGTCAGTAAAATGGGAATGACTGAAGCGGCTATCGACTGGGGCTTCACTCGCGACCTCTACGCTGCATTAGGAGAAAAACTTGAAGATAATTCTTGGGCGGTTCGCTTATATTATAAACCGTTTATCCGCTGGATTTGGATTGGCGGACTCTTTATGGGGTTGGGAGGATTACTCTGTATGATGGACAAACGCTATCGTTTACGTCTACAAAATAAAGATGTTGCAACGGCATAAATTTAAAGGACTAAGCTTAACGGCTTAGTCCTTTTGTTTTATCTATTGATGGCATTTTTCATAAAGCGGTAGCAGTTCTCGAATTGACTGATAAATAAACTCCACCACATCCGTTTTATCTAAATTGTCCTTTTCCAAATTCCGCCCGATACACCAAAAATCTTCTTCGTTTTTTAATGCAAATTCATTTTCAGAAAAGGTTTTTACTTGGTGAAAATCAGCATATTCACTCTCACTTCCGTTCCAAACCTCAAAATCGGCAAAGCGTTCCCGATCTAAATCTTCCCACCATTGATTGTATTGATGCACGTTAATCTGCGATCTATCCGCCCGATAGCAATGCCAATCAAGGCTGACTTGCAAACGGCGGCGATTTAAAATCACTGAAATAATTGCCGCTGAATTTTTATTAAATTCATATTTGTAATAGGCAAAAAAATGAGCCCGCACTTGCCAGCCGTTGCACCAACGCTCAATATGTGGCTCGCTAAAAGGCTGCCCTAGCTGACGGTGGATTTCAAGATGTAGGTTCTTCCAAATTTCCCAATGGGTTTTATAATCCGCCTTAATACGCGGAATTTCCTCAGGGCAATATTTTTTCAGTTGAGCAAATTGAAAGAATGGAATATTAAATAAATCGCAAGATTCTGATGTGAGCATAAGCTTTCCTTAAAAAACAAGCGGTTATTTTTCTTGAAATTTTTGCAAAATTTTTCTGAAAAATAACCGCTTGTAATGTTCTTATTTATTTTCTAATAGGGAAATAATCTTTCTAAGTGATTGAATTTCTTGTTCTTTTTGAGCTAATAATTCATCTTTGTGAGAAAGGGATAGTTTGAGTTTTTCAATTTCAAGAGCGATTACATCGGAACTACTATAATAGGTCAAAGAGTTGTTATCGCAATTTTCATTCATATAGAAAAATAGCCCTTTATCCGTATCTACCAAATCAGATAAATTCATATTAAAAATTTGGGCGATTTGCACTAATTTGTCGTAATGCAATTTGGTTTCGCCTCGCTCAATTTTGGCATAGCCACTTAATGACATATTCATCTTATTTGCCATTTCTTCCTGCGACCATTGACGAACTTCTCGCATTAAACGGATTTTATCGTGCATTCCCATTTATACCTCACAAATTGAGCAATTTTAATGACAAATTAGGTAGTAATTTGTCTTGTTTGATTCTAGAACAATCATAGTGTTTTCCTATAATTTGGTAGTATTTTCACACATTTTGGGGTCTTTATCTATGAAAAAATTATTGATTAGTTTAGTTATAGTAACAGCATTAGCCGCTTGCTCATCTAATCCTAAGGTTGAGCATGTTAAAATGGAAACAGAAAAAGTCGTTTTATCCGATAATAGTATTGTTGGTTTACGAATGGTTCATAATAATCAAGCTAGAAATAAGTACTTGCGTATTGTGACAAGAGGCGATAATGCAAGTGCAGTGGCTGGCGATGTGACAAAAACGATTTTTTGTAACCCATTCTCATTGTTTAATATAATAGGTGCTTGTAGTGCCAAAATTTATACTCACTCAAAAGAGGAACTATTAGGGGAGCAAACAACGATTCTAAATATTGCTGAAACTTATGCATATCCGAAGTATAAAGCCTTATTACAGCAAAATATTCGCTTTAGTAAGCCATTAGATTACAATGGTTCCCCTGTCTATTTTGCGATAGGAGAAAATTACCTGATTTATGATAATGCACATTATAAATTGAATGTTCAATTTAGTGTGGTAGGTTCTGGTGGAGGTGCCGCATCTTGTGAGGAAAGTAAATCAGGATTTACTAAAGAGCAATGGGAGGCTAATAATTATTCCTTAGCTGTTTCTGAAGGGAAAAAATTAGTAGATCTTTGCATTGAAAAACTTGGAAAAAGCCATTTTGAAAATCTTGGTAAATTAATTGAGTTAGAAAATATTAAAGACCTATAAGTTGATATAAACAAGCGGTTGTTTTTCCTCAGAAATTTGCAAATTTCCAGTTAAAAATAACCGCTTTCATCTATTCCAATAATCCTTTATTTTCCTGCCACACACGATCAAGGCTTTTTTGGATTTGTGAAATCGTTGTTTGGCGAATCTCCAAATGCTTCGCTACATTGCTAAATGTTGCAATGGCTCCAACAATTTCATCGATCACCGTTTTAGCTTCCGCCCAGTGATTAAAACCTGCCACATCAGCCAATTCTTGAATCACTTTTAATGGTGGTTTTGAACCATAGAGTCCAAAAGCCATTGAATGTTCACCGTGACGCAACGGGCTAAATGTAATGTCATAGGCAGGAGATGGATGCCAATTTCCTAGTTCTTCATCTTGCATAAATGCCCAGTTTTTAGTGTGGTCGTCTTGATTCAAAGCAAATAGATTAAATATCGCTCGCCGGAATTGTAGTTGGCTGGCTTGGCGAGAGTGGCACAAGAGTTTAGTCGCTTTAAGTAGCCCGAAATAGTCCATTGATGGCATTCGGTGGCTTGCATCTAACAGCCCACACAAGCTATGGGTATGAACTCTTCCGCCTGTTTTAGCCAAATAATCAAAGCGTTTTACTGACAGCCAAGGCTGAGCTTGTTGATTGAGTAGCTGCCATTCCACCGGCTGTAATTGTGCGGCTTTTGCCATTGAAAGATAGGCAGCTTCGCATAACCCTTCTTCAAATTGCAGTGGCAGATTTTTCGAGGTGAATTTTACAATCCAGGCTTCATCACCTTGTTGGGCAACCGTACGGCAAATATCGGTTTGCTGGGGAGGTATAAAAATTTGGGCTTTCGGTCTTGCTCCTCCCGAACTTCCCGCCTGAATGAGGGCATTTAGCACTTCTTCGGTTTGCCCGTCAAATAACTGCTCAGCGTTTTTGCCAAGTTCAGTCAGCGTGACTTCTTCCGTTAAGTTTTCTGTTTGGGGTTCAAAGGAAATTGCCCCGATCCCTTTTTCACCGACAAAGGCTAATCTATCCAGTGGAGAAATACGGTAAAAATCAATGCCGTTGGCTGCAAAAAAACGATCTTGTAGTAACATTCCCCAACCATCTGGAAGGCTATCGGCAAACACACCGTGCAAGCCATTATGAGGTTCTTTCGGTGCGAGTTGTAAACCTTGCTCAAAACGCAGTTTAAACGGTGAAAGTGAGAGATTCGGAAAATGTTGGCGATAGTGATCGTCATAAGCAAAGAAAATACCCTGACGATTTTCTGCCAATTCCCCAACTTTGATTTTACGCCCATCTACCAGAGTGCGAAGCACATTTAGGTGAACTGTTTTCTGTAATTTAACCACGTAGAACCTCATCTATCGTTTCTGGCATTGTTGGTGTATTTTGTGTGAGAGCAACTAATCGTCCCATATCATCTAACACGAGCCACAATGCCAAAAATTGTTTGAACGAGATATGCCCCGTCGTTTCAAAACGGCGAATGGTGCTTGCAGGAACAAGTGCTTTTTCGGCGAGTTGTTCACGAGAGAGTTTAGCTTTTTTTCGCTTTTGCTTGAGATAATCGGCGAAACATTTGCGAGTTTCTACATCATCATAAAAGTATAACATAGTATCAAAAATTCGATATTTTAGGATAAAATTGATAGTATTATATCAATTTTAAAAAGATAAACCAATTTTGCTTATATGAAATTTGTGGCTATTGTGTAAATGGAAAGCTAGAAAGAGAGATAAGAAATGAGAGAAAAAGCGGTTGTTTTTTCTCAGAAATTTGCAAATTTCCAGTTAAAAACAACCGCTTGTACTTAAATTAACGACGTTCGTAAATAAACTCTACGCCTTCATCGTCTTCTTCAGACCAATCATCGTCCCAGTCGTCATCCCAATCTTCTTCCACTGCATTTTGCATGGCTTCGTTGTGGTAGTCTTCCCATTTGAATTTCACTTCTTCCGCTTCTTTGTTTTCCTCTTCCGCTTCACGAGGGTTGGCTTCAATGAAATCCATAATATCACGGGTAAGATTTTGCACGTTCTGACCGGTAGCGGCGGAGATTAGGTAATAATCACCTTCCCAGCCGATTTGCTCGGCAATCTCTTTGGCTCGCTCAGCAGCTTCTTCTTCGCCGATAGTGTCGATTTTATTGAACACCAACCAAGTCGGTTTTTCAGAAAGTTTTTCGCTGTATTGGTAAAGCTCAGATTCAATCACAGAAATATTGTGAGCCGGGTCACTTTCATCAATCGGCATAATATCCACTAAGTGAATCAAAATACGGCAGCGTTCCAAGTGTTTTAGGAAACGAATCCCTAAACCGGCTCCGTCTGCCGCACCTTCGATCAAACCCGGAATATCGGCAACCACAAAGCTGCGATCTGCCCCAACACGAGCTACACCTAAACTTGGCACAAGGGTAGTGAACGGGTAATCCGCCACTTTTGGTTTGGCGGCAGATACGCTGCGGATAAAGGTTGATTTACCTGCGTTCGGTAAGCCTAACATTCCCACATCAGCAAGTAGCATTAGCTCTAGCAATAAATCACGTTTTTCGCCCGGTGTTCCGTTGGTCTTTTGGCGTGGAGCTCGGTTTACTGAGGATTTAAAGCGAGTGTTGCCTAAACCGTGATAACCGCCTTTTGCCACCAACATTTTCATTCCGTGACGAGTTAAGTCGCCAATCACTTCTTGGGTGTCGTTATCAATGGCACGAGTTCCCACCGGCACACGTAATGTAATATCGTTACCACGATGGCCTGTACAGCCAGCACTACGACCATTTTCGCCACGACCTGCGGCATAACGTTTTTCAAAGCGGTAGTCGATCAGGGTGTTAAGGTTTTCATCTGCGATTAAGTAAACATCGCCACCATCGCCACCATCACCACCGTCCGGTCCGCCTTTCGGGATATATTTTTCACGGCGAAAACTCACACAGCCGTTTCCGCCATCACCTGCTTCAACACGAATCAGGGCTTCATCTATAAATTTCATTTTGTTGTCCTTTGGTCTTGGGGCGAAAAAGATTTCGCTCCACTGTATCTTTGAGTGGCAAATGATGATTTGCCCCTACGAAATTACATTCTGTTAGTTATTGTAGGGGCTAATTGCAATTAGCCCCTACGGATGCAAAATTTTTCTAAAATATAACCGCTTGTAGGGGCGAAATATTTTTCGCCCTGCGGAAATTACATTTTCTCTACCGTTTTAATGCCTAATAAATCCAAACCTTGTTTTAAGGTTTTGGCGGTTAATGCGGCTAAGGCTAAGCGGCTGTTTTTCACATTTTCTTCTGCATTCAGAATCGGGCACGCCTCGTAGAAGCTGGAGAATGTGCCGGCTAATTCGTATAAGTATTGGCAGAGAATATGCGGCATACCGTCTTTTGCTACGCCGTTTAAGGCTTCTTCAAATTGCAGTAATTTCACCGCTAAAGCACGTTCTTTATCTTCGCTAAGTTGAATTTCAGCGTTTAAGCTGTCGGCATTAATACCGGCACGGGCAAAAATCGAGCGAATACGGGTGTAGGCATATTGCATATAAGGGGCAGTATTGCCTTCAAACGTCAGCATATTGTCCCAATCGAATACATAGTCGGTGGTGCGGTTTTTCGATAGATCGGAATATTTTACCGAGCCGATTGCCACAGCTTCCACTACTGCCGCTTTCTCTTCCGCGGTTAAATCTGTAGAACGTTCTGAAATCAGTTTATCCGCACGCTCTACCGCTTCGTCTAATAGATCTTTCAGTTTAACTGTGCCACCGCTGCGGGTTTTAAACGGTTTACCGTCTTTGCCTAACATCATTCCGAAGAATGGATGTTCAAGGCTGAAACCTTCCGGCACATAGCCTGCTTTGCGGGTAATTAACCACGCTTGTTGCATATGTTGGGCTTGGCGGCTGTCGGAGAACACTAATGCACGGTCGGCTTTTAAGGTTTCATAGCGATATTTTGCAGCGGCAATGTCGGTGGTGGTGTAAAGGAAACCACCATCTTTTTTCTGCACAATTACGCCCATTGGGTCGCCGTCTTTGTTTTTAAATTCATCTAAAAAGACGACTAACGCACCATCATCTTCCACCGCTAAGCCTTTGGTTTTGAGGTCGGCAACAATTTCAGGCAACATTGGATTGTAAAGGCTTTCGCCCATTACATCTTTTTCCGTTAAGGTTACGTTTAGGCGATTGTAGTTCTCTTGGTTGTGGTGCATTGTGATGTCCACAAGCTTTTTCCACATCGTTAAGCAATACTCATCGCCACTTTGCAGTTTCACCACATAGTTACGGGCTTTTTCGGCAAAGACTTCATCGGAATCGTAATGCTCTTTGGCAGCACGGTAGAAAGCTTCCAAATCGCTTAATTCCATCTCACTGGCATGTTCGTTTTCCATTTTTTCAAGGTAGGCAATCAACATACCGAATTGCGTACCCCAGTCGCCCACGTGGTTGGCACGAATCACGTTATTGCCTAGAAATTCAAGAGTGCGAACTACCGCATCACCAATAATGGTTGAGCGTAAATGACCAACGTGCATCTCTTTTGCTACGTTTGGCGAAGAGTAGTCAATGACAATGGTCTGTGGATTTGCAGTTTTTATGCCAAAATTGACCGCTTGTAACGCATTATTGGCATTTTGAGCCAGCCATTCTCGGTTTAAGAAAATATTGATAAAACCCGGACCGGCTATTTCTAATTTGTCGGCAATGTCGTTTAAGTCTGCGTTATCTAAGATTTTTTGAGCAAACTCGCGTGGATTCATTCCTAATTTTTTTGCTGCCCCCATTGCTCCATTGGCTTGGTAATCGCCAAATTCCGGCTTACCTGATTGACGCACTAATGGCTCTACATTTTCGTCTGCCCCTGCTGCAATCATTGCCTGTTTAATTTTATCTGATAGAATTTGTTGAATATTCACTGATTTAACCTATTAAATTCGATTTACAAAAAATGGACAAGATTATAGCAGAAAATGCAAAATTTTTCGAGAAAATGACCGCTTGTTTTGGCGATTTATCTCAATTTGAGCAAAAAATTCAACAAATTGCCGATGTGGCAGGGATTGATTTATCCCTTTATCAAATCGATCATCTAGCGGTCAGAATGAATCAACACGAAACTGCCGAGCAATGGAAAAGCCTTTTATTAGAGGGGGCGAGCTTGTTGAAGGAAAGCGAAGTGAATGGCAGACCGATTGGTTTATTTACCTTAGATCAAGCGGTTAAATTTTGCGGACAAAATGTAAAGATTGTTGAGCTCCCTTTTCCGAAAGATAAAGTTTATCCTGAGGAAGGCTGGGAGCATATTGAGGTAGTATTCCCGATTTTAGCAGATGAAAATGCAGAGCAATGGGTGGAAAGAGCTTTATTACACTTTGGTTTGGCAGAAAATCCCAATCTGAAATTAAAGATTAGCCAGCCGAAAGTAGAAGGGGAAAGGTTACCGAATCCAAGTATTGCGATGAGTTTGAGAAATGTAACTTTTTGTAATCTTTGTTGTCTAAAGCTGCACCCTTATGATATAAACAACATAATTATGTCAGAAATGTAATTTTTTGGTATTTCGGAGAATTAAAATGAAAAAATTAGCTTTAGCAGCGGCGTTAATGTCAAGTTTTGTGTTAGTTGGTTGTGCTAATACAGACGTTTATAGCGGCAGTGTATATTCTGGATCACAAGCCAAAGAAGCTCGCTCTATCTCTTATGGTACAATTTTATCTGTGCGTGATGTTAAAATCCAAGCTGATAGTCAAGGTGTAATTGGTACTGTTGGTGGTGGTATATTAGGCGGTATTGCAGGTAGCGGTGTTGGTGGTGGTACAGGTCAAGCTATTGCAACAGCAGTAGGTGCGATTGCAGGTTCTGTAATCGGTAGCCAAGTAGAACAAAAAGCGAGCCAAGTTTCTTCTTTAGAAATGGTGATTCGCAAAGATGATGGTAAAGAAATCGTTGTAGTTCAAAAGAAAGAAGACGGTTTTGTGCCTGGCAAACGAGTGAGAATTGTAGGGTCTAACTCAGATCTGAATGTGTCTCTCCTTTAATTTTTAGTTTTTCCTAGAGGATATATTATAATGAAAAAACTTTCTTTAGCAGTATTAGCAACTTTCGCTTTAGCAGCTTGTACTGCTGATGTGTACTCTGATAAAGGTAATGCAACTGTATTATCTAGCAAAGAAGTATCTCCGGAAGTTGTTGAATTGACTATTCAAAGAGATAACGGCGAAGTAGTAACTTTAACACGCGAATACGATGCTCATGCAGCAGTAGGTGCTCGTATCCATCTTGCTGATGAGATCCAAAAGCAAGATTCAGACGTGAAAACTATTCGACGTTACGAATTTAAATAATTCCGTTTAAATCACTATAAAATGAAGCGGTCATAATTTGTAATAAATTTGCAAATTATGACCGCTTGCTTATTGGGGAATTATTTCACCGTAATGCGAGCAAACTTACGTTTTCCGACTTGGTAAACAAACGTGCCTTTTTGAGCATTTTGTTTCACATCTTCCACTTTCTCACCGTCAATTTTCACACCGCCTTGTTGAGCTGAACGGATAGCCTCAGAGGTTGATGGCACAAGTCCTGCCTCTTTTAATAGGGCGGCTAAGCCGATTTCGCCTTCAAAGGTAAATTCAGGCATTTCATCCGGAATTGCTCCTTTTTGGAAACGGTTGATAAATTCTTGCTCTGCGGCATCAGCGGCGGCTTCGTCGTGGAAGCGGGCAATGATTTCTTTCGCTAACAAAATTTTCACATCACGAGGGTTTTTGCCGTTGGTAACATCTGCTTTTAATTGGGCGATTTCGTCTAATGGACGGAATGAAAGTAAGTTATACCAATCCCACATTAAATCGTCTGAAATCGACATAATTTTACCAAACATTTCGTTTGGAGCTTCAGTTACGCCAATGTAGTTGCCAAGTGATTTCGACATTTTTTTCTCGCCGTCTAAGCCAACGAGTAGTGGTAATGTCATCGCCACTTGCGGTTTTTGCCCTGCAGATTTTTGTAATTCACGACCCACTAATAAGTTGAAGGTTTGGTCTGTACCGCCTAATTCTACATCTGCTTTCAACTCAACAGAGTCGTGGCCTTGTAATAATGGGTAGATAAATTCGTGGATTGCAATTGGCTGTTGGTTGGTGAAACGGTTTTTGAAATCTTCACGCTCAAGCATACGGGCAACGGTGTAGTTTGAGGCTAAGCGGATCATTCCCTCTGTGCCTAATTTACCTAACCAATCAGAGTTGAATACGATCTTAGTTTTTTGCGGATCTAAAATTTTGAAAATTTGCTCTTTGTAAGTTTCCGCATTGCGTAACACATCTTCACGACTCAGTGGCGGACGGGTAGAGTTTTTACCTGATGGATCGCCCACCATACCGGTGAAATCACCAATTAAGAAATAAACTTCGTGCCCAAATTGTTGGAATTGGCGGAGTTTGTTTAACACTACAGTATGCCCTAAGTGAATATCCGGTGCGGTTGGGTCTGCCCCTAACTTAATACGTAATGGACGATTTTCTTTGAGTTTTGCAATTAAATCTTCTTCTGAATAGATATTTTCCACACCACGTTTAAGCTCGGCAAGTGTTGATTCGATAGATTGAGTCATTGATTTTCCTTCTCTTTTATCAATAAAAATGGCTCTATTATAGCGGTATGAATTGAAATTAATAGAGGTTTTGGCGGATAAGCAAAAAAAACGCCGTATTTTGTGGGGGAATACGGCGTAAAGAGTTGGAGTGATTACCTATTATTTTTGAAGTGAGTTGATGATAATGGTTCTCAAATAATAAGTCAATAACTTTTTGAGAATTATTATCAACAAATTGAAAAACCTCCGAAAGAAAATTCTCGGAGGCTTGTTTTTACTTTTGTACTTTCAAATAACGGTTACATATTGGCAATATATTTCAGCATTACACCTGCTGCAATAGCTGAGCCGATTACACCAGCCACATTTGGACCCATTGCGTGCATCAATAGGAAGTTTTGTTTGTCATATTCTTGACCGACTTTATTAGATACACGAGCTGCCATTGGTACGGCGGATACACCAGCAGAGCCGATAAGCGGGTTGATTTTGTGTTTACTAAAGCGATTCATAATTTTCGCCATAATCACACCGCTTGCCGTGCCGATGCCAAATGCAATTACGCCTAGCACTAAAATCCCTAAAGTTTGCGGTTGGAGGAATTTATCGGCAACTAATTTCGCCCCAACTGATAAGCCCAAGAAAATGGTAACGATGTTAATCAACGCATTTTGAGCGGTATCGTTTAAGCGTTCTACCACGCCACTGGTGCGGAGCAAGTTGCCGAAACAGAACATACCAAGTAATGGTGCAGCATCAGGTAATAGCAGAGCCACTAATAGCAATAATACAATCGGGAAAATAATTTTTTCACGGTTGCTAACATTACGCAGCTGTGTCATTCTGATTTTGCGTTCTTGCTCGGTAGTCAGTGCTTTCATAATCGGTGGTTGAATAAGCGGCACTAATGCCATATAAGAGTAAGCTGCAACTGCTATTGCACCTAATAATTCAGGAGCAAGTTTACTTGCTAGATAAATAGCGGTTGGACCGTCTGCTCCCCCGATAATCCCGATAGCTGCGGCTTGTGGTAAGGTAAAATCAATTAAGCCTAACCAGTTCAAGCCTAATGCCCCAAGAACGGTCGCAAAAATACCAAATTGAGCTGCGGCACCAAGTAACAGCATTCTCGGGTTGGCGAGTAGCGGACCGAAGTCTGTCATCGCTCCCACACCCATAAAGATGATGAGTGGAGCAACACCATAACCAATCGCCACTTTATAGAATAATGCCAATACGCCGGCAGTGTAGCCCATATCGCCAGCCATTACTTCCAATTCATTTTGGACTGATGGTGCAGCAAGAGCAATGGCGTCTTTGATAGTATGAACATCAAGGCTTGTGCTATTGACTTTTGCCGCAATAATGGCAAGTTGTTCCGCTGTACCGCTATGAAGCAAATTGTCTAAAGCCGTCATCGCCATACCGGCTTCGGGAATGTTCGACATCAAACCACCAAAGCCGATTGGCACAAGTAACAGAGGCTCGAATTTACGTGCAATCGCAAGCCAGAGTAGCAGTACACTTACCGCAATCATCACGGCTTGCCCCCACTCTAGGTGCATAATGCCCATTCCTTTAAAGAGTGCAATAATACCTTCCATATAACACCTCTATGCAATGCTCATTAAGGTATCATTCACGGCAACCACATCGCCCTGTTTAACGTTAATGCCTTGAATTGTGCCTGATTTCGCCGCACAAATTTGGGTTTCCATTTTCATTGCTTCAAGAATCAATAGCACATCGCCTTCAGCAACTTGTTGCCCTTCTTTTACTTCCACTTTTAAAATGTTACCTGCCATTGGGGCATTGACCGGTTCGGCATTTGCAGATTTTTGAGCGGAATTGACCGCTTGTGGAGCTGGAGTAGGGGCGGTTGTCGGAGCAATATTGGTAATATCCCCACCTTCGCTCACTTTCACCACAAAAGCTTTTCCTTCAAGCTCAATGGTATAAACGGCAGAGCCTGATTGAGGCTGAGCTTTTGGTGCGGCAGCTGGAGCTGCTTTCACATCATCAGCACTAGGTGCTGGCTCAAAGGCGGATGGATTGTTGCGGTTTTCCAAAAATTTCCAACCGATTTGTTGGAATAACGCCACAATCAATACATCATCAATGCTGTTTTCAGAAAGCGAGATACCTTTTTCTTTTGCCTGAGCAGTTACTTCTGCTACTAATTTATCTAGCTCCGGTGGAATATGATCGGCAGGTCGGTCAGTAATTGGCGTTGCACCTTCTAACACTCTTTCTTGTAACGCTTTATTTACCGGTGCAGGTGTACGACCGTATTCACCTTTGAGAATCCCAGCGGTTTCTTTCGCAATTGTTTTGTAACGCTCGCCCATCAACACATTCATAACTGCCTGCGTGCCGACAATTTGGGAGGTTGGAGTTACAAGCGGAATATTCCCTAAATCTTCACGCACGCGAGGGATTTCTTTTAATACGAGATCAAGTTTATCTGACGCATTTTGTTGTTTTAATTGGCTCTCAAGGTTAGTGAGCATACCACCCGGCACTTGAGCTACTAAAATACGGCTATCCACGCCTCGCAGTTGCCCTTCAAATTTCGCATATTTTTTACGCACATCACGGAAGTAAGCGGAAATTTTTTCTAATTCAGGAATATTTAAGCCGGTGTCATACGGTGTGCCTTGTAAGGTAGCCACAATAGATTCTGTTGCAGGGTGTCCATAAGTGCCGGACATTGAAGAAATAGAAGTATCCACGCCATCAACACCCGCTTCAATCGCTTTCAACAACGCCATTTCAGCCATACCGGTGGTGGAGTGGCAATGTAAGTGAAGTTCCACATCGTAGCGTTTTTTAATTTCGCTCACTAATTCATAAGCCGCCATCGGCGTCAAAATGCCCGACATATCTTTGATCACCAAAGAATCCACGCCAATTTCTAATAGTTGCTCAGTAACATCTAACCAGGTTTCTAAAGTATGTACCGGGCTAGTGGTATAGCTCAGAGTCCCTTGTGCGTGTCCACCGTGTTTTTTAACCGCTTGTAATGCCGCTTGCATATTGCGAGGGTCATTCAACGCATCAAATACACGGAAAACACTCATACCGTTTGCCACAGAACGTTCAACAAATTTATCTACCACATCATCGGCGTAATGGCGGTAGCCGAGCAAATTTTGTCCACGCAATAACATTTGCATTGGCGTTTTTGGCATCGCTTTTTTTAGCTCACGTAAACGAACCCACGGATCTTCCCCTAAAAAGCGAATGCAGCTGTCAAAAGTTGCTCCCCCCCAAGTTTCTAACGACCAATAGCCGATTTTATCGAGTTCTGCGGCAATTGGTAGCATATCGTCTAAGCGTAAGCGAGTGGCAAATAAAGACTGATGAGCATCGCGTAAAACAACATCGGTAATAGCAATTTTTTTCGGTTGAGTTGTCATAATAAACTTCCTTCTAATTTTTTGAGCTTTATCTTAATTCTGATTGTTTACTCGGCGGTGATGTGCAATCGCCGCTGCAATTACAGGGCGTAAGCGTTCTAAATCATCAACGGCAGGCTGTATTGTTTTGGGAGCTGAGACAGGTATCGGTTCAGGAAAATAGCGATTAATGAGGGTAGAAATAAAGCTGATGGCGTAAATTAATGCGAGCAAGAAGAATATTACAAATCCCATTCCTGCAAACATCAGATTTAGCCCTTCACTAAAAAGTTCTGCGTTTGTCATTGTGATTTCCTTTAATTTTATAATGAATAAATTTAACAAAAAAATAAAAAAAATCGAGTAAAATTTCAAATGTTTTAGTTCATAAATGATGAATGGATCACAAATTATTTTTGACAAGCGGTCGCATTTTACAAATTTTTTACCAAATTTAACCGCTTGATAACTTACGTAAGGAAATTCTGTTACTCAGCAGGCTCTCGAATTCTTAAAAAGGTAGCAAAACGAGGCTTGCCCGATTCGGTTAATCCTCGATATTTATAGGTAATGATTGCTCCAATCGGCGGTGGATTTTCACGATCTTTATCTTTAAAGCCTGAGCCGATGCGAAAACGTCCTCGATGGTTTTCGCAGCTCACCGCCCCTAATTTGTTGGCATATTTCCCTTTGCCTTTGTGGTGTGCGGTTACAGTACATTCTTCATCTAGCACAGGTTTGATTTTCAAAATCTGAGCGGATCGCCCTTGTATGTATTCAGCATTTGGATTGCGAACGACCACACCTTCTCCCCCTTTAGCTAGAATATCTTGGTAAAATTGCTGAAGGTGGGCTTTATCTTGAATCGGGATTTGCGGAATAATCTCAATATGAGCATTAGGGTGCTGGTTAAGGTATTTCTGTAAACTTGATAGCCGCTCAAATAAATTGCCTGTCGCATTTGGCACATCAAACACATACAGTTTTAATTTGTACCAACCTTTCGGTTCGGCAGAACGGACGGTGGCAGAAATTTCTTCAAACTTTCCTCGTTCGCTAAACAGTTCGCCATCAATGGCAAAAGGTGGAAAATTTTTTACAAAATAATCAGGTGGATTGAGCGGATAACTTTGACGGCTGAGCAGTTGCTTTCCATCCCAAAAGCCACGAACGCCATCGAGTTTTTCGCTCATCACCCAGCCGGTAATATCTTGATCTTTATATTGACTGAGCAACATTAAATCGGGCGATTTGGCAAAAAGAGAAGAGCAAAGTAGTAATAAAAAGAGAATTTTTTTCATAGTGCCTCCAACGGTTGAAGGCACTATAAGATAAAGGAAGGGATGCGTCAGAAAAGAAATTCAAATTTTCGATTCAGATCGCAAAATTTTTTTCAAAAAAGACCGCTTGTAATCAACGAACTGTTTGAATTAAGGCGGAAATATCTTCGCTAAAGGTTTCCAGTTTCGCCATTTCTTCAATTTGACTGTGAGTATATTTCTTTGCATTGTATACCACGACCATACTCATATCGCCCACTTGCAAGAAATTGGTTTCGCCAAACGGAGTATAGCGTGTTGCCCCAATGCTAATAATGGCTTTTGTCGGATAATTAGCCTGCTTTAACATTTCAGCAATGTTATTCATCGGACCTTCATCTGGCTGATTATTCATTCTATCTACAATCCAATCTAATAATTTTTGATGGAAGTAGCTATATTCCACTGCTGGACTATCAATACCATAAGCATTCAGCTCGCCATTACGTTTATGGAAACAAACGATGTTGTAGTTATCTAAGGTGCTACCTTCATTAAAATTATCAAGTTCTAACAAAGTAGCTGAAAGCCCTTTAGACGAAGCTCCCCAGTTTTTCTTTTCACAGATTTTATTTGCATTCGGGCGACGGATAGAGCAGTCATTATAAGCGGCAAAATGAGTGGGAGTAAGGGAAACAACCTGATTGTCTTGGTAGCCAATGGTACAAATCAATGCTACTTCAGGCTCAATTTGCAGATTATCCGCATCGGTAGGGAAATTAATCGCAGTATTTGAAAGCGGATAAGTTGATAAGAACTGATAATCCCCCAAATTCTCAGCTGGTACATAAAATGGAAAAATTGCTTTTGGTTGCACAGCTTCAACGGTTTTTACTTTTACGAAATCCGCAGCTTCACCTGCTTGCTCCAAGTGTCCGGCAAAATTACCAGCTACACCTAAACCGATAAAATGTTCCATAATCTACTCCTTAATTGGTAAAAGTTGGATAAAATTCTACCGCTTGTGAAAGAAAATTGCGAATATTTATTTTATCTAATTTGGGTTTGAGGTGAGTGTTTCTCATTTCGCAGTGCTACAATTAATCCGGATTACCATAAATTATCAACGCTGTTGTAGCTCCCTTTCTCATTTCGCAGTGCTACAATAAGGTACAGGAACAAAAGCAGCGGGAGGCAGTTGTAGCTCCCTTTCTCATTTCGCAGTGCTACAATAAAGCACGCAGATTTAACACTTAATAACTTGTTGTAGCTCCCTTTCTCATTTCTCAGTGCTACAATGCCCATATTGTGTAAGGGCTAGAATGGTTTGTTGTAGCTCCCTTTCTCATTTCGCAGTGCTACAATCCCATATTCATCAACACGCCTCTGCCATACGTTGTAGCTCCCTTTCTCATTTCGCAGTGCTACAATATACCTTGAGCATTTAAGATACGCTTGAAGGTTGTAGCTCCCTTTCTCATTTCGCAGTGCTACAATACGCCGTGAGCGATTGGCAACGCAGAAATAGTTGTAGCTCCCTTTCTCATTTCGCAGTGCTACAATTTGGTCAGTGGCGTATAGGCATTCATACTGGTTGTAGCTCCCTTTCTCATTTCGCAGTGCTACAATATCCCTCGCTCAGAGCCTTATTTATAAAGGGTTTTACGAGGGAAGGTTCGATAAAAAATCGAGTTAAAATCCTTTTGTAAGCGGTTATTTTTCTGAAATTTTTTGCAAAATTTGCAGATTTTTTAGAAAAATAACCGCTTGTTTTTTGCTAAAAATGGCTGAAAGTAGGCATTTGGGTATGATGGTTAGCTTAAAAATTAAGCAGTCAAACAAAAATTGACGATGTAGCATAAAAATTTTTTATCCTGTTTTTTTCCTAAAAGAGTAGCATTTGGTTTGCATTGACTTTTTCCTCTTGTGGTTTTAATTCACCGACTAACAATAGCATTGAGGTAAATTGTTTTTCGGTAATTTCCAAGCAACGCACCGAACCTTCTTCCGGCAGATGTTGGGTGAGGCGTTTGTTATGTTTTTCAAGCGAGTCCCGCCCTCGTACAATCCGGGTATAAACCGAGAGTTGCAGCATTTGATAACCGTCTTTTAGCAGAAATTGCCGAAATTGGCTGGCGGCTCGGCGTTTGGCTTTGGTGGTAACCGGTAGGTCAAAGAAAACAATAATTCGCATAAATGTTGCCTCACTCATAATGATGTTCCTTTAACGGCAGAATTTCGGGCAGTTTTAATAAGCTCGAATCTCGTTGGGAGACAGCTGTTTGAAATGATCCGACCGTGCGGTCAATCGCTGCCAGTGTGCTGAATGTTTGGTCTTGAAAACGCAGTTGATAGTGCAGCAACCCGACTAATTTCTGTTTGGTGTGTGGCATCAGGCTGTCGCTTAATTTTTCTTGTCGCCATAAATCCCACACCTGTAAATCCACGAGCGGGCGAAATGGTTCGATAAAATCATCTGCAAGGTTGAACGGGTTGAGTTCGCTGTGGTGAAAAATGCCTAAGGTCGGCAACCAACCGTAAAGCACTAGTGAGCGAGCTACTGCCGAACGTAGCACGGTATAGGCGTAGTTGAGATGAGCGTTAATCGCATTTTCTTGCCAGCGGCGGAAATCTTTGCCGAAAGCAGTTTGGAAGTAAAGTTGGGCGGCTTGGGCTTCGAGGTTCTCTTTGTCGCCGGATTTAACCCGTTTTGCCATATTTTGCAATTTTTCAGCAATATCCGACCGCTTGGTTTGGCTCAATACAGAGGCTTGGTTGCGGATTTTCTGTTGCACAATCGCTTGCCAAAGCTGTTTTTTCAGCGGTTGGCTCATTTCTAGTTGCAGTTTTAAGGTTTTCAGTTGGCGGTGATACTGCCCAAACGGCAGCCACTGTCCGCACGGAATAAATTGCTCATCGCAGGTTAAGAGCGTGATGCCGTTGAGAGCGAGAGCAGAAAGTAGTGGGGCGGTAATCACCACTTCACGACTTTCAATTACAATCACCGCAATATCTTCTAACGGCACGCAAAATTCCTGTTCTTCTTGCCAGATAACCATTTGATTTTGGCGGAGCGATAATTTTCCACCTTTGCTGATTAAAATACTACGCCAGCTCATAATCTCTCCTATAAAAAATCCCTGCACCGCAGAACGGTACAGGGATTGGGTTAGCGAACGGCTTGTCGTTTGCTTGGGCGACAAGGGCGGATATTTTTGCCGAGTTCATCGACTTGGTATTTTTCAAAGCATAAAGCCATTCTTACTCCAATACCTCTATATATTCCGGATTTACCTTTATTAACATTATTATCATGTTCTTTTATAGTTATTGCCCCAGTAGAGCGATCTAACCCTGAAAAATAACCTAGATAGTCATCTTTTTTACGTACAACCTTAATGAGGTCATTTGGGTATATTGAGAATTGAAATGTAGCTTTATCATCCATTAGTTCCCATTCATTTTCATTTTTTCCATCAACAACCGCCCTATCCGGCAAAATCCCTTTCGCTACTTGCCAAGTGTAAATCGGCACAAGGAAGTATTTTCCGTCTTTGATAAACACATCAACCCGTACCATTGAGGCGTTGTCAGCAACGCCGTTGCCGTTACGCACCACCACGCCCGATTTTTGCACCTGTTCGACCCGTACAGCTTTCACCTGTTGCCCGCCTTTTTTATAGAACGGCTCGGCAAAGGCTTTGGCAGGGTCGTCATTAAATGCACTTAAACGCTCTTTTAATGCCTCATAAAGGGCTTTTTCCCGCTCACGATTGACCATATTGTCCAGATCTTTCAGTTTGAGCTGAGTGAGCGGCACTTTGGAAACGCTAATGCCCTCGTCTAACCGTTTGGCGGATTTAATCGTCTCCATATGTCCCTGTCCGCTCATTTTTCTCGTTGGCATACGGGAGACAAACAGCGGTTGCACAAATTCGTGGTTCGCCTCAGGACGATCCGGCAGTTTGATAATCAGATCTTCTTGAGGATTTTCGCTAGATATACGAATCTCTACTTCTTGGCGGAAAAATTCCCAAGGGGTGGGGAAATTAAGTGGGATAATTTCACCAGTTTCTTTATCAATGCGTTCTGCCGTCTGTAAATTCCCTTCTTGATATTTCACAAAGCGGGTAATTTTTTGCTGCATCGCTACCGTTGAACAGGCAACAACCACCGCATCTAGGGCGTGGTGGCGGTCGCTCTCTTCACGCACCTTGCTTAATCCCCAACGCCCACGCAAGAAAGCGGTGATTTGACCGTTTGAGGCAAACACCCGATTTTTGCCTTTGCCGGTTAAATGTAAATTCTCACGCACAAAATTCACCAAGAAACGGGCGATATAGCGGGTGTCGTTTAGGTTGCGTTCAATAAAGCCTTGTTCATCAAGTTTTTTGGTTAAAATCCGCTGTTTTTTCGCATACGGAAAGCGACAGCCATTCACCCGAGCGACAAATAACGCCCATTGATGTTCGTCTTTGCCGAGCCACTCAAACGGCGTTTGATTGCCTTTATTCTGATTTTCGCCGGCAAGCACCAGAACTTTGTTATTTTGACTGTCGTCCCACGTGCGGGAAAACGGCAGGGCGTGGTCGATTTCCACATAGCCTTTTTCCAACAAGCGGTGTAAATCAAGAGGTTTTCCGCTATATAGGCACTGCCCGTTTTGTTGGTCGTAGAGGCGTAATGCCAAAATGTCTTTGCTTTTCGGTTCGCCCGGAAAATGCGGAAAACGCTCTTTAAATGTCGCCACCGCTTTTTCACGCTCAATTCGATTTTGCTCTTGGCGCTTTTCAATCTCTTTGCGATCTTTGTAGGATTTGCCGAGTTCTCGTGCGGTTTCAATATGAATCCGAGCTGGCGAGCCGTAGAGGCGGATCACTGCATTGATCACTTTTCTGGCTTGGGTGAGCGAACGTAACACTACCGGATTACGGATTTCATCGGCAGGGATTGGCGGTAGCAAGCGGTTGATTTCGCCCGATTTTTTACCAAAATGGTCGCCGTAAATCTGTTGGCACGCCTCGTCATAACGCAATCCTTGCTCCATTAGTGGCACAATGTTGTAGAGGCTTTTTAAGGAAAGTTGAATGAATTTATCGAAGTTGAGGTTTTCCAGCAGGGCGTTCAGTACCGTATCACTCAGCTTGCCGTTGAGTTGTTCAGTGATGTCGTCATCGGTTTTATAAATCGAGAATGTCGTGCCGATTTCGTCTAAAAGTGCGGTTTGATTTTTCAGCGTTTCCCACGCTGATTTATCCGCCTTTTCCACCGCTTTACGAATAGCGTGGTAGGCTTTCAGCTCGATCAGTGTGGCATCTTCGGCTTTCTCTTTGCCGTAACGCACGCCATTAAAACGAGCCTCTTCCGATAAACCCAGCAGTTTACGCACTTGGGTGTAGGTGAGTTTGGCTTTTTCATAAGGCTGGTTGAGTAATAAACTCCGTTCATCGGCATTTAAAGCACGCTCCGAGCCGTTATCTAAAATCCGTAAATTATTCAGTTTCGTCAGCCAAACAAAACGTTCCGCCGTGTAGCTGTGTTTGGCGGCTTTATATTCGTTGGTTTCAAAGGTACATTTGCCGAGCATTTTCAAAATCGCATCGCCCGATAACGCCGGTTTCTGCCACATCAGCAATTCGCAAAATTCTTGTTCTAATTGACCGCTTGTATGTGGGTTGCAGAGTTCTCGCTGGGTTTGGAAGAGTAGTTGCATTTCAGCGAGTAGATCCTTACGGTCGAAAGTATGCGTATACGCCCCTCGCTGATTGCGGATATGCCCCTCTTCGAGAGCAAATTTTTTCACTGCAATCTCTGCCGGTGTGCGGAATTGGTTTTCGACTAATAATTGATGGTTACTTGCCACACCGGAAAGCAATGCCCCCATTTCTTTATCCGCATTTTTCGCTTCATTTTTACGTTGAGAAAGGTAGCCACGATGTTTCAATAAATGAAGCAATACCGCAGACCACTCTATTGGCGAGAGGCGTTCGTCTAAACCTTTTACCCGTAATTCCCAGCAATCGGTAGGCAGGGTGGTCAGTTCTTCTTTATTGATCACATTATGTTGCTTTAACAGACGTTTTCCTTTTAATAGGCGAAATGCACGGCGGCGGATTAAGCGGCGGGTGGAGCGGGCAAGACGGCGGGCGAGAGCGAGAGATTCACCAGTTTTGGCGACTTCTGCCTTGTCGAAGGTTCTTACGCCGACATCAATCAACCGAATTGGAAAACCATTCTCATCAATTTCTACTATTGCCCAACCAACGGGAGCAATACCTAAGTCTAAACCAAGAATATAGCGAAGCAGTTTCATTTACATTTCTCCTATCAAATAGATTTGACAAAAATTATACAACAGTTAAAATATGCCGTGTAGTACTGCGAAATGAGAAACGTTGCTACAATAAGGAATTCGAAAGAATTACCGTAATGCTCTGCCCCTTGATACTTTGGTATTAAGGGGCATCATTGTTATTGATGCAATAGAAATCAGTATTTGATGAAATTATTTTCAATATGGTTGTAAATTCAACAAGCGGTGATTTTTTTAAAATTTTTTGCAAAAAACACTTGCGTTCATTTTAGATTTCTCTATAATGCACCCCACACAACGACGCACTGTTGTGAAGAGATTAAGTTTGATTCCGGTGCGTCGTTTTATTTTGCTCTTTAACAATT
>NZ_JBXGGI010000059.1:0-22554 GCF_056854775.1 Mannheimia sp. | reverse complement strand
TGATTCTTGCTTTCGGCTTGATATCTTCGTCTTGATAAAGTATTGCCGAGATTTCAAGCGCAGTGTCTTGAATTTGAATAGTATTTAGTGTTATTTGTGTACTTTGTAGCATAAATAGACCTCGTCTGTTTTGTGGTTATTATAGAATTGCTCTGTCTAATCACAAAATAAAAATCAACTTATAAAGTCACCCTAAAGGAGAATATTATGGGATATTTGAATGGTCAAACAGGTTATCGTCAAGGATTACTGGAAACACGTTCAGTAATTCGTAAGAATAACTTTGTGATTTTGGAAACTGACGGTTTAGTTAAAAACAGTATTCCAAATTACCATAATTGCGATATTAGTATTTTGTCTTCACCGGCATTAGGTGCCTCTTTTGCAGATTATATCGCAACGGTTCACCCAACGGGTGGCTGCACACAATTAGGCGGTAACGGTATTGAAGTTTTTGTCTATTGTGTAAGCGGTCAATTATCGGTAAAAAATTGCGATACTGAAGCCACATTAGAAACAGGCGGTTATATTTTCTCACCGGCGGATAAAGTATTAAGTTTTGTCAATAACTCTGCCGAATCCACCAAAATTTATATTCACCGCCGCCGTTATACGCCACTTGAAGGTCAGCAAGCGAAAAGCTATGTAGGCAATGTGAATAATATCGAATATGTGCAATACGAAGGTATGGCAACCTGTTTAATTAAAGATTTACTTCCGTCTGCTACCGATTTCGGCTTTGATATGAATATGCATATTTTGTTATTCAAGCCAGGTGCATCACACGGTTACATTGAAACCCATTTCCAAGAGCACGGAATGTTATTCCTTTCAGGTAAAGGAATGTATCGCTTAGACGATGAGTGGATTCCGGTGAAAAAAGATGATTATGTCTTTATGGATTCTTACTGCCCGCAAGCCTGTTATGCAGTCGGCGATGAAGATTTTGTCTATATCTACTCGAAAGAATGTAACCGTGATGTAGAACTATAAGAGCAATTTACGTTTTATAAAAGGAATCAACTATGAAATTATCTAGAGAAGAATTAAAAGATTTAATGAAAGCCAAATTAATGAAAGCCGGCTTAAATGACCAACACGCAGATATTACAGCGGAAATCTTGACTTGGTCTGATGAGCGTGGCTACCACTCTCACGGTGCAGTGCGTATGGAATACTATTGCGAGCGTATTTTCAAAGGCGGTATTACTCACGATCCTAAATTTGAATGGAAAGAAACCGGTCCTGCATCAGCGATCTTTGAAGGCGATAATGGCTGTGGTTATGTAGCAGCGACTTTCGCAATGGAAAAAGCGATTGAGATGGCGAAAAAATCAGGTATCGCAGTGGTTGGTATTCGTAACATTTCTCACAGCGGTGCGATTGGTTACTATACCGAAATGGCAGCAAATGAAGGCTTATTAGCGATTTCATTTTGTCAATCAGACCCAATGGCAGTGCCTTACGGCGGTTCTGAGCCATACTATGGCACGAATCCAATTTCATTTGCTGCTCCGGCACAAGAAGGCAAAAATGTGGTGTTTGATATGGCAACCACAGTTCAAGCTTGGGGTAAAATTTTAGACAAACGTTCTCGTGGAGAATCTATCCCGGATGATTGGGCGGTAGATGCTGAGGGGAATCCGGTAACCGATCCAAACAAAGTAAACGCGTTAGTACCAATTGCAGGTGCGAAAGGCTATGGCTTAATGATGATGGTCGATATTTTCTCCGGCATTCTATTAGGTGTGCCATTCGGTAAACACGTTTCTTCAATGTACCACGATTTATCTGAAGGTCGCCGTTTAGGTCAAATGCACATTGTGATTGATCCTGCTCGATTCTGCGGAGCAGAGCAATTCCGTGAAAGTATGGAGCAGTCTATCAATGAGCTTAATGAAATGACTCCGGCTCCAGGTAATGATAAAGTTTATTATCCGGGACAACGTGCCGAGATGCGTCGTGATAAATATTATGCAAATGGAGGTATTGAAATTGTAGATAAAGTCTATGAATACTTAATCAGCGATGATATCCATTTTGACCGTTACGATCACAAAAATCGTTTTGCGGATTAACCAGCGAACCTAGTACGAGCAGTTCTAGGTTATAAACTAAGTTCTTTGGACTTTGTATAGAGCCACAGGGTGGCTCGCGGTAGATTAAACCCCATACGGCTCGTATGGGGTCATACAATTTAGTTAGGAAGAGAAATATGTTAAAAACCGTAGTAAAAAAAGGCAGTTACCACGACTCGGTGGTATTAATGTTGCTGACCAATGCTATTTCAGGCTTAGATGGCGTGAAAAAAGTGTCAGTGATGATGGCAACCCCTGCAAATAAAGATATTTTCGCCCAAAGCGGATTAGACACGCCAGAATTATTAGAAGCGACCGCCAATGATATGGTCGTGGTAGCAGATGTTGAGCAAGAAGATGTGATCAACGTTGTGATGGAAAAAGTCGAAGAATTTTTAAAACAAAAATCACAAGCAAGCTCAGCTCAAGCGGGTACAGAAGTTGTAAAATCTTGGGATAAAGCGACCGCTAAATTACCTGATGCCAACCTTGCGGTGATTTCTATTCCGGGTGCTTATGCTGCTTTAGAAGCGAACCGTGCGTTAGACGAAGGTTTAAACGTCTTTATGTTCAGTGATAACGTAAGCGTGGAAGACGAAAAAGCATTAAAAGAAAAAGCTCACAGTAAAGGTTTAGTCGTAATGGGGCCGGACTGCGGTACAGGCATTATCCAAGGTGTGCCGGTGGCATTTACCAATAGTGTGACGCCGGGTTCTATCGGTATCATTGGTGCATCGGGTACAGGTATTCAAGAATTAACCACCATTATTGACCGTTTAGGCGAAGGGGTAGAAAACGCTATCGGTACAGGTGGTCGTGACTTGTATGAAGACATCGGCGGTATCACAATGTTAGACACCATCGAAGCGATGGAACAAAACGACAAAGTGAAAGTGCTGATCGTGATTTCTAAACCACCTGCAAAAGCAGTGCGTGAAAAAATCTCAGCACGTTTAAGCCGTTATACCAAACCTGTAATTACGCTATTCTTAGGCGAAAAACCAGAATTCCACGAAGAGAATTTCTACCACGCTTACACCTTAGACGAGGCGGCTCGTTTAGCGGTGGCTTTGGTGCGTAATGAGCCGATTCCGACTGTTGCAAAAAATCCGTTAAATTCGACCGCTTGCGGCAAAACCTTAAAAGCCTACTATTCAGGCGGTACATTAGCGGGCGAAGCAGCAATGTTATTAAAAGATGCGTTGAAGATTGAAGGCTCAGGTGCGAAAGCGGACGGCTTTATGTTTAAACAAGATGGTCACATTGTGGTGGATTTAGGCGATGATGTTTATACACAAGGTAAACCTCACCCGATGATCGACCCGGCTAAACGTATTGAATCTATGCGTGAGGCGGTAGATGATGCCACTACAGGCGTAATTTTATTTGATATCGTGTTAGGCTATGGCTCACACGAAGATATGGCAACCGCATTAATTCCAACTATTGAAGAATTACAGCAAAAAGCCAAAGCACAAAACCGTGATGTAGCCTTCGTGGCAACTGTGTGTGGAACTCGCAGTGACTATCAAGGTTACGATGAAACTGTGCGTAAATTAAAAGATGCCGGTGTTGAAGTGTGCGAAACCAACAAAATTGCGGTGGAAAAATCATTAGCTCTATTAGGCTTACAATTTGATGAGCCGGTAAAACCGATTCGAGCGAAAACCGTAGTTCAAGGCGAAAATAACCCTGCCTCTGAGCATTTATTACGCTTATTATCTGAAAAACCGAAAATTATCAATATCGGTCTGAAAAGTTTTGCTGATGTAGCAGAAAAATTCGGCTGCCAAGTGGTGCAATTCAACTGGCAACCACCGGCGGGCGGTAATATCCAATTAATCAAAGCCTTAAACTTCTTAAATGAATATGAAGGATTAGATATTGATGAGGCTAACCGCAAAGTGATTGCTTAAGTGGTTGCTGCCGCTCCGATTATCCGTGATAACGTGTTAGCGAAAACAGTCATCAAAGAGTTAAACGAAGGCAAAGTGATTTTACACGCCGGCCCACCAATTCAATACAAAGATATGCCAAATACAGTGCAAGGTTCTTGTGTCGGTGCGGTACTCTTTGAAAAATGGGCAACAGACGAAACCTCTGCTCGTGCATTATTAGAAAGTGGTGAAATTAAATTTATGCCGTGCCACCACGTCAATGCAGTTGGCCCGATGGGCGGTATCACTACAGCTAATATGCCGGTTTGGGTGGTGGAAAATGCCACAGACGGTAATTCTGCGTACTGTACGATGAACGAAGGTATCGGTAAAGTATTACGTTTCGGTGCATACTCAGATGAAGTGGTAAAACGCTTAGAATGGATGCGTGATGTGTTAGGCCCAACTTTAGGCAAAGCGATTCGTTCAATGGAAAACGGCTTGGCTGTGAATCCATTAGTAGCGAAAGCCATTGCGATGGGTGATGAGTTCCATCAACGTAATATTGCAGCGTCAATGTCTTTCTTTAAAGAAGTGGCACCACGCATTACCGCAATGAATGATTTAGCGGATAACGATAAATACGATGTCATCAAATTCTTAGCGGATACCGATCAATTCTTCTTGAACATTATGATGGCAGCAAGTAAAGCGATTATGGACGGTGCAAGAACCATTACTGATGGTACGGTCGTGACTGCAATGTGCCGTAACGGCGTACATTTCGGTATTCGTATTGCCGGTATGGGTGATGAATGGTTCGTTGGGCCGGTAAACACACCACAAGGCTTATACTTCACCGGTTATGACGGCGAAGATGCGTGTCCGGATATTGGGGACTCAGCTATTACTGAAACCTTAGGTGTAGGTGGTTTAGCAATGATTGCAGCACCGGCAGTAACTCGTTTCGTTGGAGCTGGTGGTTATGAAGATGCCCTTCGCACCAGTAACGATATGATGGAAATCTGTATCGACCGCAACCCGAACTACGTTGTACCAAACTGGAACTTCCAAGGGGCTTGCTTAGGTGTAGATGCACGACTTGTGGTTGAAAAAGGCATTACGCCTGTTATCAACACCGGTATCGCACACAAAATTGCCGGTTTCGGTCAAATCGGTGCAGGTACCGTTCGCCCACCGCTAGCTTGCTTTGAGAAAGCGGTGTTAGCCTATGCAAGAAAATTAGGTTTTAAAGAATAATCACGGTAGGGGCAAATTGCAATCTGCCCCATATTGATAAAAGGATAGTAAATGTCAAAACAAACCATCGTATTAGCTTTAGGCGGCAACGCTTTAGGCAATAATTTGAAAGAACAACGTGAAGCTGTGGCAAAAACAGCGACTGTTATTGTGGATATTTTGCAACAAGGCAAAAATATTGTGATTACTCACGGTAATGGGCCACAAGTGGGAATGATTCAACGTGCAATGGACGATTTCTCAAAAATTTCAGGTGATGAAATTCCACTTCCAACCAGTGTGGCAATGAGTCAAGGTTATATCGGTATTGATTTACAAAATGCAATTAAATATGAGTTAGTCAAACGTGGTATCGACCAAAAAGTCAGTACCATTTTGTCGCAAATTGAAGTGGATGCAAAAGATCCTGCATTTGAAAATCCGGATAAACCAATCGGCCGTTTCTTAACTGAAACAGAGGCTCAAGAGTTAGAGGCTAAAGGTATTCGCACAATGGAAGATGCCGGCCGTGGTTACCGTATTGTCGTGCCTTCTCCAAAACCACAACGTATTTGTGAGTTAGATACGATTAAAACGTTAGTGAATGCAGGTCACATCGTGATCACTTGCGGTGGTGGCGGTATTCCGGTGGTAGCAGATGAGCAAGGTCGTTTAAACGGCGTAAATGCGGTAATTGACAAAGATAACGCAAGCTCGTTATTAGCTGAAAAACTCAATGCAGATTATTTGGTGATCTTAACGGCGGTGGAAAAAGTGGCAATTAACTGGGGCAAACCAAATCAAGAATGGTTGGCAGATTTAAGCACAGCACAGGCTCGCCAATACATTGCCGAAGAGCAGTTTGCGAAAGGTTCAATGTTACCGAAAGTGGAAGCTGCGTTGAAATTTGCCGAAAGTGGTGCAAACCGTAGAGCATTAATCACCTTATTGGATAAAGCAGCAGAAGGCATTGCCGGTGAAACCGGTACGGTGATTTATTCATAAATTTTACCGAGCCTGTAGGGGTAAATTGCAATTTGCCCCTACAAAATATAATGACAAGCGGTCATTTTTCTACATTTTCTTGCAATAAGCTTGTTTAAGAACCCAAATATAGGATTTCAGGTATGAAATTTACAAAATTAGCTGTAATCGCATTATTAGCGACCTCTCTATCAGGCTGTGGAACACTTTTATCATTCGGTGTTGGCGATTGCTCTCCTTATTCAGGTGTTAGAGCAAATGCTGATCTGATGTCTGAACCTGGCCCAGACGGTGCAGCTCTTACAGCATTAGGTATAGTTGATATGCCTTTTAGCTTGGTTGCGGATACTGTGCTGTTACCTGTTACAGCAATTTGTGCTATTTCAAATTAACAAGCGGTCATATTTTTTAAATTTTTTACAATTAGGTTTTTCAATAACAAATGGATATTCCAGTTAATTTTTTTATGTGGTTTATGGCGTTATTGCCAATTATCACATTAGTGATTTTGATGGTGAAATTCCAATGGGGAGCAACTGAAGCGGCACCCGTTGGCTTGTTAATCACCATTTTTAGCGGTCTTTTCTTATATCAAGCAGATGTTTCGCTGATTGCGATTGAATCTGCTAAAGGCATTTGGAATGCGTTAGTCATCTTGCTGATTGTTTGGACTGCTGTCTTGATGTATCAAGTCAGTGATGCGGCAAAAGCCTTTTTAGTGATCCGCACAGGCATGAGTAAATTATTCCCAAATGAACTTTTGCTCGTGATGACAATGGGCTGGATTTTTGAAAGTTTCTTACAAGGGATTACAGGCTTTGGTGTGCCGGTAGCAGTAGGCGCTCCATTACTGATTGGTATTGGCGTTCGTCCATTATGGGCGGTGGTATTGCCGTTATTAGGTCAGGCGTGGGGGAATACCTTCGGTACATTAGCCGCTGCTTGGGATGCCTTAGCGGTATCGGCAGGTTTAGAAGTTGGCAGCGATGATTATTTCTTAACTGCACTTTGGTCTGCTGCATTTTTATGGTTCTGGATTGTCGTAACCGGCTTAGCGATTTCTTGGTTCTACGGACGTGGCAAAGCATTGAAAAAAGGCTTATTGGCAACTGTGATTATTGCGACTATTCAAGGTGGCGGTGAGTTAATTTTAAGCCAAGTGAATACTACGATTTCAGCCTTTATTCCTGCTTGTTTGTCAATTTTAGCTATTGTATTCATCAGTAAAATGAGTATGTATAAAGACAACTGGCGTGTGGAAGATAGCCCGATTATGGACAGAACCAAAACCACGGAAAGCTCAGAAGAATTGCCAAATATGAACTTGCTGCAAGCTTTTATTCCTTATATTGTGCTTTCTGTGATGACCCTTGCAATTTTAGTGATTACGCCGGTTAATCAATTCCTATCGCAATTTAAGTTTGGCTTTGCTTTCCCTGAAACGGTAACAGGCTATGGTTTTGTGAACAAGGCTTATAGCTCTTATTCGCCGATTGCCATTTTCACTCACGCAAGTATGTTCTTATTTGTCTCTTCTATTATTGGCTTAATCTATTACCAATACAAAGGCTGGATTGGAAAAGGCGGCACGAAAGCGGTATTTGCCAAATCCATTTCAATGACAATGCCATCGGGCATTGCGGTAGTCGGCTTGGTAATTATGTCCAAAATTATGGGCGGCACAGGGCAAACAGCGGTGTTAGCTCAAGGAATGGCAGCAGTATTGGGCAAATCTTATGTGATCTTATCGCCATTTATTGGTTTCTTAGGGACTTTTATGACCGGTAGTAATATGAGCTCGAATATTTTATTTGGTGATTTCCAAATGACAACCTCCAAATTACTCAATGCCAACTCTGCGGCAATTTTAGGGGCCCAGACTACCGGTGGGGCGATTGGTAGTGCGATCAGCCCAAGTAAAATTATTTTAGGCACAACCACAGCCAATATTTTAGGTAAAGAAGGGGATGTGATGAAAGCGATTATTTGGATCACATTATTACCGACTTTATTAATTGGTATTGTGGCTTACTTTGCCTCGCTTTAGTAATAAGGAGTAAAAAATGGGAAATGCGTTTTTTAAAACCAAAGCGGGCAAAATGACCTTGGCTTTTATTGTGATTATGCTCGCCTTTGCCTTAATTATGTTAGGCATTGCTCAAACCAATAATACTTTTATCCATATCGGGTTTGTATTAATGGTTGCGGCGATGGTATATTCGCCAATAGATGTATTTATTCTAAACCGAAAGAAATAAATGTAGGGGCGAGTTGCAATTCGCCCATCTAAAATAAAAAAGGAATAAAAAAATGGAACACATTACACAGCGTATTACGCAAAACTTAGAAACGTTAAAACAATTTACCGCCACACCGGGCAACGGTTGTACCCGTTTGCCTTTCTCTCAAGAGGCGAGAAGTGCGGTTAATTATTTAAGAGATTTAATGGTAGAAGCGGGTCTTCGTGTGAGAGAAGATGAAGCTGGTAATATTTTTGGGGTGCTTGAAGGTGAACAACCTGATTTACCTTGCGTGATGTCAGGTTCGCATTATGACAGCGTATTGCACGGCGGAGATTATGACGGTATTGCAGGTGTTATCACCGCATTGGAAACTGCCCGTTTACTAAAAGAAGGCGGTAAAAAGTTCAAACGTAATTTCGTTGTTGTTGGTTTCAACGATGAAGAGGGGATGCGTTTCGGTACAGGCTATTTTGGTTCCGGTGCAATGCTCGGGCTTCGTGATGCGGAATATTGCAAGAAATTCTTAGATAAAGACGGCATTTCAATTTATGAAGCAATGCGTAACTACGGATTAGATCCGGAAAAAGTTCAAAATGCCAAATGGGCAGACGGCTCAATCGGGCATTTTATCGAAACTCATATCGAACAAGGGCCTGTGTTAGATGCGCACGGCATTGAAATCGGTTTAGTAACGGGGATTGTTGGCTTACATCGCCATATGTTTACTGTTCACGGACGTGCAGACCACGCAGGTACTACGCCAATGGATATGCGTTTAGACGCAGTAGATGCTGCAACTAAAGTGATTTCTAAAATTGCGGATTGGGCAAGAGAGAAAAATGACGGCACGGTTGCAACCGTTGGCTATATGAATGTGCTACCGGGCGGTATTAATATCGTGGCGGAAAAAGTGGTGTTCAGCGTAGATATTCGCTCGTTAAATATGGCAAATATTGAAGATATCACTGCGAAAATTGAACAGGCATTAGCGGAAGAAACCGCCCAAATCGGTTCAACCTTTGAGAAAGAAACCAAATTGATTATTCAGCCTGTGGCACTTTCTGAAAAAATGTTAGCGATTTTAGAAGAGTCCACCAAAGCACACCAATTTAGCTATAAACGCTTACCAAGTGGAGCAGGGCATGACTCTTTAGAAATCGGGCAAAAAATCCCAACGGTAATGATCTTCGTACCAAGCAAAGAGGGTAGAAGTCATACTCCGGTGGAGTTTACCGAATATCACTATTTTGCTAAAGCAGCAGTGTTGCAGCAAGAATTAGCAGAGAAGTTGTTAGACGAATAGTATTCAAGTAAGGGGAATTTGCAAATTTTTTCGGAAAATTAACCGCTTGTAAATTCCTCAGTTCAGTACAAAATTTTATACAAACATAACTATAAGAAGGAGTATTCGACTATGTATGATCTCGTCATAAAAAATGGGAAGATAGTCTTATCCGATGCCGTTTTTGACGGTAATATTGCGGTCAAAGCTGGTAAAATTGCGGCGATTTTGGAAGATGGTTCTGTACCTGAAGCGAAGGAAGTGATTGATGTAAAAGGGAATTATGTTTTCCCGGGGGCGATTGATACTCACGCTCACTTAAATGATCCGGGCTATGAATGGCGTGAGGATTATGCTCACGGTACGGCAGCAGCGGTAGTCGGCGGTTATACCACCATTATTGATATGCCACTACAAAATGAGCCGGCTTTAACCGATGGTAAAATTTTTGATGCCAAAATTGCCAAAGTCTCGCCAAATGCGTATGTCGATTATTGTTTCTGGGGTGGCTTAGTACCAACCAATTTTGAACATTTAAGCGAATTAAACGATAAAGGTTGTGTGGCGTTAAAATCTTTTATCGGCCCTGTTTCTCCTGATTATGCCTCTCTAAACTACGGTCAAACCTATGAAGCGATGGAAATTATCCAAAAATTCGGCGGCCGTGCCGGTTTCCATTGTGAAGACTTCTCAGCCATTAAATGGCAAGAGCAACGAATGAAAAAAGAAGGTCGTTTAGACTGGAGAGCTTTCCTCGATTCTCGCCCGCTTATCGCAGAAATGTTGGCAACCATCAATATTATTGAAATTGCCAAAGCTACCGGCTGTAAAGCTCATATCTGCCACGTTAGCCACCCGGACGTTGCACAAAAAATCAAAGAAGCTCAACAAGAGGGCTACGATATTACCGCTGAAACTTGTGCACACTATCTCTGTTTTAGCGAAGATGATGTGATTGAAAAAGGCCCATTATTCAAATGTGCACCGCCGTTACGTTCTAAATCGGATGTGGATCGTTTATGGGATTATGTTGTTGATGGTACATTTAGTGGTATCGGTAGTGACCATTCCCCTTGCTCTTATGATGAAAAATACAACGAAATTTTAGGGCAAAAAATCGAAAACGTATTCGATGTATGGGGTGGTATCAGCGGTATTCAAAGCTGTGTGCAAGTGGCATTCTATGAAGGCTGTGTAAAACGAGGTGTTTCACCAACGGTATTAGCCAATGCAATGGCAAAATTACCGGCAAAAGCTTTTGGCATTTACGGTCAAAAAGGCGATATCCAAATTGGTTTTGATGCAGATTTCACCATTATTGACCCAAATAAAGAGTGGGAAATCAAATCAGAAGATCTACAGTATGTTAATAAAATGTCTGCTTATGTGGGCAAAAAAGGTAAAGGCTTACCGGTATGCACCATCGTACGTGGTAGAGTAATCGCTCAAGACGGTAAATTAACCGACAGCAAAGGTTTTGGAAAATTTATTACTAAAACAAAATAAGGAGCATAACAATGCAACATAACACACAACTCAACCCTGAGTTGGCAAAAGAGGTCAATATTGATCTTCAGCCAACGAAGGATCGAATTATGGATAACTTCTCTTACTGGGCAAGTTTCTTAGGTGGCTGTGTATCTATTGGAACATTCTCAATGGGAGCAAGTTTGATTGGGGCATTGACCGTGACTCAAGCCATTTTAGCGATGTCTATCGGCTGTATCGTTATTGCCATTGGTTTAGTCCTGATCGGTAAAGGCGGCCATAAATATGGTATTCCATTCCCGGTGCAATTACGCAGCTCTTTTGGTACTACTGGGGTGAAAATTCCGGGTATCTTACGTGGCGTGCCTGCTATCGTTTGGTTCGGTTTCCAAAGCTGGGTGGGTGCCGGTGCAATCAATATGTGTTTAAAACTCCTATTTGGTTTTGACAATTTACCGGTTGTTTATGTGTTATTTACCGCATTACAAGTGGCTTTATCAATCAACGGATTCAAAGGCATTAAATGGTTAGAAAACGTTTCTTGCGTGTTCTTAATCGGTATTCTTGCTTATATGCTTTATGTGGTTCAAACTCAATTCTCGGTAGAAATCGGTAACCGTTTTGCTAATATCGAAGGCTCTTGGGGAATGCCATTCTGGGCAGCAACAACCGCATTCTTGGGTATTTACTCAACAATGATCTTAAATGCATCAGACTACTCCCGTCACGTTAAAGAAGGCACTGGCCCTGTAACCACAGGGGTTATCTATGTGCTTTCTATTTTACCTGTTACCCTATTTATGGGCTTAATCGGTTTATTAGTGACTGCAGCAACAGGCAATAGTGATCCAATCCAAGTATTTGCTACCGCAATGGATAATAAATTTTTAACCGTTATCACCTTATTATTCATTGCTTTTGCACAAGTCACCACAAACGTATTGAATAACATCGTGCCACCAGCATACATTTTAATGGACTCATTCAAAATGAAATGGTCACACGCGACTATTTTAGTGGGTGTGTTATCAATGTGTGTAATGCCGTGGAAATTAGTGACTGCAGAATCCGCAGACGGCTTATCGCTATTCATCAAAATCTACTCAGCATTCTTAGGCCCAATCTTTGCAGTAATGGTAGTTGATTACTACATCTTGAGAAAAGAAAAACTCAATGTAAACGATCTCTATAACAAAGAAGGCATCTTCAAAGGCATTAACTGGGCAGCAATTATTGCCATTGCAATCGGCTCACTCTGCTCACTTATCGTGGTTGATCTTTCTTGGTATGTAAGTTTAATCCCATCAGGTTTAAGCTACTACATCTTGATGAAAACCTTGAAAAGCTCAGAGTCTTTCCGTAAAGGCACGATTTTAGAGCATAAATAACAGATACAAGCGGTAAAATTTGGTAAAAATTTTACCGCTTGTTTGCCTTAAAACAGGAGAAAGTTATGCAACTAAGAAACAATACTACATTACAAATATTTCTAGCGATGATGTTAGGAATTGTGGCAGGTTTAGTTCTTCCGGAATTAATGGTGGAGCTGAAATTTATTGGCGATATCTTTCTTCGTCTGATTCAGATGGGGATCATTTTACTTGTCATGGGATCCGTCATTGAGGCGATAGGTTCCCTACATCGAAAAGAGATTGGTAATTTAGGTCTAAAAGCATTATTTGGTTTTGCTTTAACCACAATTAGTGCAGCTGTAGTTGGTATTGTTATTGCTAATGTTATCCAGCCAGGAGCAGGGATTGTTTATAATGAAGAACTAACAACCTCAATTAAGGCAACAGATAAAACCATTGCACAAATTATTACAGATTTTTTCCCAAGTAATATTATCTCGTCTATTGGTTCTGGTAGCACAATTCAAGTTATTGTTTTTGCAATTCTAGCTGGTCTTGCTTCAAGCATTATTTCAGAGAGTAATCCGAATAATACATTTTTGAATAATATCAAAAGCTTAAATGAGATTTTGCTGCAAGTCATCAAACTTGTAATGAAAATTGCACCGTTAGGGATTTTCTGTTTATTAGGCTGGGTAATTGGTTACTATGGTATTCAAGTCATTTTACCACTGTTTAAATTCTTGTTAGCCTTTGCAATAGGAATGACCTTAATTTTGGCGGTATTTATCTTTATTACTGCTACTGTAGTAAAAGTTAGTCCGTTAAAACTTAGTAAAAAGCTTTTACGTATGGGAGTTATGGCATTTACGACAACTTCATCTGCAATTACACTGCCGACAAAAATGGCTGATGCAGAGGAGAGAATTGGGGTTAGTAAACGTGTTTCTCGATTAATTAACCCACTAGGTATGTCACTAAATAGTGATGGGTTAGCTATCTATTTAGCACTATCTTGTTTGACAATTGCTCAATTTTTCAATATCGAAATGTCAATCCAGCAACAATTTATAGTCGTGATTATGTCTACGCTGGCAACATTAGGTACAGTAACTGTACCAGGTGGCGGTTTAGTTGCACTAGCTATCGTACTACCAACAGTGGGTTTACCTATAGAAGGGGTTGCGCTATTGGCTGGTATCGATTGGTTCTCCGGAATGTTTAGAACGGTGCTTAATGTTATTGATGATGTATTAGTTGCATTACTTGTAGCACATTCTGAAAATGAGTTTGATAGAGAAATTTTTGAAAATACCCCTTAATTTGGGCTAACCGAAAACGGGTTAAATTCCGATGAAGAATTTAACCCGTTTTGATTTTTAAAACTCGCGAAAATTGATCAACTAAGCAGTTTTCTCAGCGTCTTTATACACTGCTAATGCTGCAGCCACAGCATCACCTGAAGGCACTTTCACTTTATGGCTTAATAATACTGCTTCTAACGCACCTAAGGTTAATAATACGTTACGTTTTTGGCTTGAGAAACCCATATTACCGATGCGGATAATTTTGCCGTCTAACGGGCCGAATGAAGTGGCTAATTCAATCCCGAAGTGGTTTAAAATATCGCTACGCAAAGCAGGGCCAGTGATGCCTTCCGGAATATGGAATGCAGTTACCACAGGCGCTTTGTGTTTGCGATCACCGAAGATTTTTAAGCCCATCGCTTCTAAACCGGCACATAGTGCTTTGTCGTTTAAAATATGGCGGGCAAAACGGTTCTCTAAACCTTCTTGTAAAATAATACGCAATGCCTCGTGAATACCATATTGAGCGCTGGTTGCCTCAGTGTGGTGATTTAAACGGCGTGGGCTCCAGTAATCTTGTAACTGAGCTAGGTCTAAGTAGTTACTTGGAATTTGCGGTAGAGTACCGTCCACATCAGAATCGGCACGAATCCCTTTTTCTACACGTTTACGTTTCGTAATAATCTCTTCAATGCGTTTGTTATAAGTGATTAACGCGGTACCTGATGGTGCAGAAATACATTTTTGAGTACCGCCGATACAAGCATCAATATTCCATTCATCAACACGGATATCTACACCGCCTAAGGTTGCAACCGTATCAACGATTAGCATCGCATCATATTGTTTACAGATTTTGCCGATCTCTTCTAACGGTTGCATCATTGAAGTTGAGGTTTCGCCGTGAATAATGGCAACAGCTTTATAGCCGCCTTTTTTCAATTCAGCCTCAATTTCTTCAGGCTCAAAAACGGTACCCCATTCTCTTTCGATAATGGTGATGTCTGCACCGCTACGAGATAAAATTTCATTTAATAAATAGCCAAAACGACCAAATGCAGGAATTAACACTTTATCGCCCGGGCAGATTGCCGCCGTTAAAACGGTTTCTAAACCACCACGAGAAGTTGAGTTTACCACATAGGTTTGCTCATTTTTTGTTTGGAAAAGGCGACGTTCCATTTCCATGGTTTCATTCATTAATGAGGTAAACTCCGGGTCAAATTGCCCTAAAATCGGGGCAGACATGGCACGTAATACACGCGGGTCTGCGTCTGTCGGGCCAGGGCACATTAATAAACGCGGGGAAGGATTAATTTCTCTGAATTGCATAATAGTTCCTATTTGTTATATGAATTAAAAAAACTTATGGATTCTACAATAAAAATTTGTGATTACCCAATATTTTTTCGATATAGAAAAACGTTTGAACATCGAATAATCAAGCGGTCATATTTTCGAAAAAGTTTGCAAATGAGATGAAAAGCCCTGATAGTCATCAGGGCTTTAGATGTTAGGCAAGGAGTTTTTGAATCAGAGAGGTATAGATATTTACGCCGGTTAAGAGTTGCTCTTCATCAAAATCAAATTCGGCTTGATGATGCTCGGCGGTTCTATCTGCTCCGATGATAAAGTAAATGGCTTTACCGCCGTTTTCTTGCACTCGGCGGCCGAGAATAGTCGCATCTTCGCTGGCGTTGAATGAGTATTCCTTATCACTGCTATGCACTTGCGGTTGAACAATGGCAATTTCTCTGATTAACTCAACCAATTCGGCATCATTATTCATATCTACCGCCTCGCCCATAATTTCAGTTTCGTATTCCACGCCAAAACTCACCGCAATACCTTGGGCGATTTGCATCACTTGATCGACCATATATTGATTGATCTCTTTATTTTCACCTCGTACCTCAAGCTTGATTTCCGCATCGGCAGGGATCACATTGCGTCCGGAGCCAGCTTTAAACACGCCCACATTAATTCGTGTCATACCGCTACCGTGGCGGGAAATTCCGTGTAGTTGAGTAACTGCGTGGGATGCGGCGAGTAACGCATTGTGTCCTAAATGTGGTGCTGCTCCAGCGTGTGCCGGTTTGCCTTTATAGCGAATATCAATTTTGGTGGTGGAAAGGAAGTTTTTCGGATCGGCTAACACCGTGCCGGAATTGGCACAAAAACTGATATGTGAGCCGGCAAAGTAATTGGCATCGTCAATCACACCGCTTGCGGCAATCGCAGCCGCACCACGCACGCCCTCTTCGGCAGGCTGGAAGACGATTTTCACTTTGCCAGTGAGCTTATCTTTATTTTCCATTAACCAGTGAGCCACGCCTAAGCCGATGGTAATATGCCCATCGTGGCCGCAAGCGTGCATTTCGCCTTCGTTTACGGAGGCAAAACCAAGTTGGTTAGCTCGGTGTTCGGGCGATTTTGTTTCGCTCACATCTACACAGTCAATATCAAAACGCAGAGCCACAGTTTTGCCCGGTTTACCCGAATCAAAGACCGCGACACAGCCTGTGTAGCCGTCCATTTTATCTAACCATTTTGGGTTTGTCCCATAGTTAATGGCTCGTTGAATGCCTTTTTCGACAATGGCTTTATTACGACCACGCACAAAATCCGGGTGGATGATCTCTTTACCTAATAAAATTTGAAAGCCGATTGCCTCTAAATAATCAGCAATTTTGCTAGTTGTCCAAAATTCACTCCATCCTGTTTCTGGGAATTTGTGAAATTCTCGGCGTAATTGAATCAGTTGTTCTAATGAAAGGCTCATACTGTTTTCCTTATAAAAAAGCCCTTTACGCAAGTAAAGGGCAATTCGGTTATAACATAAATAAGGCGAGGAATAGGGTTGCAAGGATCATTCCCGGTGCGGTTCGTTTAATCATTTCAACCGGGTTCACACCTGCGATACCGGCACACACAATAACAACACCTGCAATTGGCGAAGCGGTTCGACCAATCGCACCGGCAATCGCTGCTGCCATACCTAAATTAACGTGGGTATAGCCTAATTCGGTTGCGTGTGGGGTCACGGCGGTGTTAAAGGCAATCGCAGCGGCATCGCCTGAGCCTGTTACTACGCCCATTAGGAATGGGCCGATGGTTGAACCCCAACGCACAAATTCGTTTGAGTGTTTTAAGAATTCAATCGCAGAGTCAATCGCCCCTGTTGCTTTTAAGCCGGCTACGAAAACGCCGGCGGCAATAATAATCCCTAATACATTCGCATAGGCATTACCCATACCGTTAAAGAATTCATTAGTGATTTTAGCTGGTGATGTGCGAGTAACAATTAAGCCGTAAATTGCACCGATTAACATCGCTTGAGGAACGCCCATTTTGGTCCAGTTCAACCAAGAGATTTGTTGTAAAGAAGTACCGCCAATCACCAAAATAACCAGTGGAATTAATGGAGCAATCGCAAATAAAAGGTTGGTTTTGGTTTCTGTGGTATGAGTGTGGGTTGCTTCAGCTAAATAAGCATCACGGTGCTCTTTGCCATAATCTTTTAAGATTAATGCAATGATAGTGAGCGTAACTGCACCAATCGCCCCTGCAATCATAGTGTAAGGTGCGTGAGAAAGGTTTACCTCAGTAATTGTTAAGCCTGACATTTCACTAATCATTGCTGAGTGAGAAGATCCAGGGCTCATCATTGAACCAAAAGTACCGGCAAGAATGGCTGCACCGGCAGTGGCTGGGCGAACACCGGCAGATTTTAACACCGGAATTAAGGTTGCCCCCACGGCAGCTGCACAACCAGCCGCTGATGGAATAGCAATGTTAATAAAGAAAGTGATGATGGTCGCAAACGGAATTAAGAAGAATTTTAATCCGGCTAACGGTTTGGTTAATAACTGAACCAAGTGAGAATCACACTCTGTGTATTTCATCACATAAGCAAAACCCATACTTGAACAGATTGCCATAATCAAGCCGCCTGAAGTCATACTTTTTGCAAAGGCATCAAGGGCAGCCATCGGTTGGAGGGTTAAAAGTGCCATACCTAAACCTATTGCAATGAGCACCGTTCGTGTTTCGTACTTTTTGATTAGCAAATAGACGGTGGCAATAATTCCGACTATTGCAATAATAAGGTTGAACGTTTGCATAAATATCTCCTTAGTAAGTAAAAATTGAATTTGGCTCAAAGGTTTTGAGTTGCATATCTCGGCTAAATTGTAATGCAGAATTTTCGCCTAAAACGACCGCTTGTGAACCTTCGATCTGCAAGGCTGTGCCTTCTGGTAATCCATAAACTAATGCGGTTGGGTTCACAATTAGAAATTCGGCTAATCGTTCTTCACGACTTTCGCCATTATGCCCCGGTATTTTGCCTGAAATAAAATGCGGATTAATTTGATGCGGAAATAAATTTAATGCTTGGAATGAGGGAGGATAAGTAATCGGCATATCGTTAGTCGTCATAATTGAGCTACCTGCCACGTTTGCTCCGGCACTCCAACCAAAATACGGCGTGCCATTTTCTACTTTTCGACGAATGCACTCTAGGACATTGTTTTCATACATTTGCTTAAGCAAACAAAAAGTATTGCCACCACCTACCGCAATCACATCGGCTTGCTCAATAATATCGGTATGCTTGTTGCCACGATGTACAGAGATAATTTCAAGATCCAAATCTGCTAAAGCAGCTTTTACTGTACTTTCATATTCATCATAGCTACGTCTTACACCTGCATAAGGCAGAAAGGCAACTTTTTTGCCTCGATAATCTGCTAAAAAGGTTTTCAGCCAAGGAATACAATGCACTAAATACTCGGTGTTTTTATATTTAGAGCCACTCATTAATAACATTTTCTTCATCGCCATCTCCTTTTATCTCGTTTGAAATATGTGAATAAATTTTGATACAGATAAATATTTTTATACCTCAGTGTGGTTATAATTATAGCGAGATTACATTAAAAAAGGGTGATTTATGTCAATTAATATGCAAAGAATCCAACAAATTTTTGCTGGTTTAGCCAGTTTCACATCGGTAGAAAATGAAATTACCCGTTTGGCATTTACTCAAGAAGATATTGCCGCCCGAGATTACGTAATTGAGCTTTGCAAAAAGTATGATTTAACGGTAAAAATTGACCCAATCGGCAATGTGTTTATTCGCCGAAAAGGTGTTGAAGACAATCTACCGGCTGTAGCTTTTGGTTCTCATATTGATACGGTAGTAAATGCCGGTAAATTTGATGGTACCTTAGGCACGATCGCGGGGCTGGAAACCCTTTTTCAACTTTGCGAACAGAATATCCAAACACGCTATCCGCTCGAATTGATTATTTTTACCTGTGAAGAATCCAGCCGTTTTAATTACGCCACGCTTGGTAGCAAAGTGATGTGTGGGGTAGCGGATCAAGCCGCATTGAGCAAGCTTAAAGATAAACAAGGCTTCGGCGTGGAACAAGCCTTAAGTGATATTGGTTTAGACTTTAATAAAGTAAATGATGCTAAACGCAGTGGCTCAGAGTTTAAGTGCTTTTTAGAACTGCATATTGAGCAAGGTCCAAGATTGGAAAATGAGCAGAAAACCATTGGCATTGTCACTGGCATTGCTGCCCCAATTCGGGCGATTGTCAAAATCAAAGGGCAAGCTGATCATTCAGGGGCAACAGCAATGCACTACCGCCACGATGCTTTGTTAGGTGCTGCCGAACTTGCTCTCGAATTAGAACAGGCTGCTATTCAAGCAGGTCATTCAACCGTAGCGACTGCCGGTAATCTAACAGCAAAACCGGGGGTAATGAATGTAGTGCTGGGCTATGCTGAACTGTTGGTGGATATTCGCGGTATTCACACACAAGCCAGAGAATCGGTATTTACTGCCCTTCAAAATAAAATCAAAGAGGTGGAACAAAAACGCGGTTTAGAGATTGAATTACAGCTTATTTCAAAAGATCAGCCTATCGTGCTACCGACAGAAATGGTGGAGCATTTGACGCAAGTTACCGAAAGTTTAGGTTACAGCTATGAAATTATGCCAAGCGGAGCAGGACACGATGCAATGCATATGGCAACGCTTTGTCCAACAGGAATGTTGTTTGTGCCGTCGCATTTAGGCATCAGCCACAATCCGCTTGAGTTTACCGAATGGAAAGATATTGAAGCCGGTATTCGGGTATTACAACAAGCGGTACTTTCCCAAGCCGAAATTATCTAACCCTCACGCTACAAGCGGTTGTTTTTTGCAAAAATTTTACTAAAAACAACCGCTTGTTCTCTCTTGTTTTGCTTTGCAAAACCTTGTATTTCAAGTACAATTCTCCGATTAATTTTTCGATAAACAAACAACAAAACAGGACATTAACTGCCCGATGAAAATGCAAAATATTCGTAACTTTTCGATTATCGCCCATATTGACCACGGTAAATCGACTTTATCAGACCGCCTAATTCAAACTTGTGGCGGCTTATCAGACCGTGAGATGGAAGCTCAGGTGTTAGATTCAATGGATCTTGAGCGTGAACGTGGAATTACCATTAAAGCACAAAGTGTAACTTTAAATTATAAAGCGAAAGACGGTGAAACTTATCAGCTGAACTTTATCGACACACCGGGACACGTGGATTTCTCGTACGAAGTTTCTCGCTCGCTTGCCGCTTGTGAAGGGGCATTATTGGTAGTCGATGCAGGGCAGGGCGTTGAAGCTCAAACCTTGGCGAACTGTTACACCGCAATCGAAATGGATCTTGAGGTTGTGCCGATTTTAAACAAAATCGACTTACCGGCTGCTGAACCTGAGCGTGTAGCAGAAGAGATCGAAGATATTGTTGGGATCGATGCGATTGATGCAGTACGTTGTTCGGCTAAAACCGGTTTAGGGATTGAAGATGTTTTAGAAGAAATTGTGAAGAAAATTCCTGCACCGGAAGGTGAGCCTGAAGCTCCACTACAAGCCTTGATTATCGACTCTTGGTTCGATAACTATTTAGGCGTTGTGTCTTTGGTGCGTGTGAAAAACGGCGTGCTGAAAAAAGGCGACAAAATCAAAGTGATGAGTACTGGGCAATCTTACAACGTGGATCGCTTAGGTATTTTCACCCCGAAACAAGTGGATACCACAGAATTAAAAACTGGCGAAGTAGGTTGGGTAGTTTGTGCGATTAAAGATATTTTAGGGGCACCGGTGGGCGATACGTTAACCCATCACCATAATTCCGCTACCGAAGTATTACCGGGCTTT
Organism: Mannheimia sp.; assembly: GCF_056854775.1. Lineage (NCBI taxonomy): Bacteria > Pseudomonadati > Pseudomonadota > Gammaproteobacteria > Pasteurellales > Pasteurellaceae > Mannheimia > Mannheimia sp. The sequence continues at coordinate 1,490 of NZ_JBXGGI010000059.1, read as the reverse complement.
AAGAAAGTAAAACCACAGGTTTACGCAGGTTTGTTCCCGATTTCATCAGACGATTACGAAGCTTTCCGTGATGCGTTAGGTAAATTAAGCCTAAATGATGCCTCGTTATTCTACGAGCCGGAAACCTCAAGTGCGTTAGGTTTTGGTTTCCGTTGTGGTTTCTTAGGCTTGTTGCATATGGAGATTATCCAAGAGCGTTTAGAGCGTGAATATGACTTGGATTTAATCACCACCGCCCCAACGGTAGTCTATGAAGTAGTGCAAACAGACGGCGAAACCATTTATGTGGATAGCCCGTCTAAACTCCCGGCAATCAACAATATTGCAGAAATTCGTGAGCCGATTGCAGAGTGTAATATGCTTGTGCCACAAGAGTTCTTAGGCAACGTGATTACCCTTTGTGTGGAAAAACGTGGCGTGCAAACCAATATGGTGTATCACGGCAACCAAATCGCCTTAACTTATGAGATCCCGATGGGTGAAGTGGTGTTGGATTTCTTCGACCGCTTGAAATCGACTTCTCGTGGTTATGCTTCATTAGATTACGGATTCAAACGTTTCCAAACTGCCGATATGGTGCGTGTGGATATTATGATCAACGGCGAGCGTGTGGATGCGTTGGCGATTATCGTCCACCGTGCAAATGCGGCTTATCGTGGACGTGAGTTAGTGGAAAAAATGCGTGAGTTGATTCCACGCCAACAATTTGATATTGCGATTCAAGCCGCAATCGGCAACCACGTCATTGCCCGTTCAACGGTGAAACAGTTGCGTAAAAACGTATTGGCAAAATGTTACGGTGGTGATGTCAGCCGTAAGAAAAAACTTCTCCAAAAACAAAAAGAGGGTAAAAAACGAATGAAATCCCTCGGTAACGTAGAAGTGCCGCAAGAAGCGTTCTTAGCGATTTTACACGTTGGCAAAGAGTAATTTGCAAAATTAATGCGGAATTAAACCGCTTGTAAGCGGTCATATTTTCAGGATTTTTTGCAAAAACAAAACGTAGGGGGCGAATCATTATTCGCCCCCACAAAACAGAGAGGAAATCAAATGGCACAATTTATGCCGATTATTTTTCTAGGCATTATTTACGGTATTTGGAAATGGTTGGATTCAATGCAACTGCCGAATACTATTTCGATCATTTTAGTGGCGTTGGTATTGATTTGCGGCGGATTTTGGGCATTTTATAAATTTAGTGCCGATCCAAGACGCAAACAGGCGATTGCCCAACAGCAAAAACGCTTAGGCAGAGCATTAACCGATGAAGAAATGGCAGAAATTCATCCAAAATCGGCAGTGGGCGAATTTTTTGCCTCGCTTTTCGGCATTTTATTCTTTGTTACCGTACTTCGCTCGTTCTTATTTGAACCGTTCCAAATCCCAAGTGGCTCAATGGAACCTACACTACGAGTAGGCGATTTCTTAGTGGTGAATAAATTCAGTTATGGTATTAAAGAGCCGATTTGGCAAAATACTTTAATTGAAAC
>NZ_JBXGGI010000058.1:0-11677 GCF_056854775.1 Mannheimia sp. | reverse complement strand
TCCGGTAATCACTACTAAGGTAACACCGACATAAACCGGATTCCAATCCCACGCATTTTTAGTTGCTTCTACAATAGAATTTGATTGCACCGCATTGAAGGCAAAACCAAAGGTAAAGATTAGGGTTACCGCAAACGCAATGGCTAATGAAGGAAGTTTTAAACCACGAGTAATGTAGTAAGCCGGTCCACCACGAAACATTCCGTTCGGATCTTTGGTTTTATATAACTGAGCAAGAGAGGACTCAGCAAACGCAGAGCTCATACCCATTAATGCGGTTACCCACATCCAGAAAACTGCTCCTGGTCCACCTAATGCAATAGCAGTTGCTACCCCACCGATGTTACCCACCCCAACACGACTTGCTAAACCCGTCGTAAAAGCTTGGAATGGCGTGAGAGATTGACCTGAAGCAGAACGACCACCCCACATTTCACGCAAACTTTGAGGGAAAAGACGAAGCTGAACAAAACCTGTGGTAATAGTAAAAAACAGACCTGCACCTAGTAATAGAATAATAGTAATATCCCAAAGTGGAGCATCAATCGTATTGACGACCCAAGTGAGAATACCTTCAAAGAATAAAATAATAGAATCCATAAAGACCTCTTAAATTAAAATAAAAACGAGTTAGTTTAACCGATTTCACTTTTTTAAACAGTTTTTTTGATACTTTATATAACAATTTTTAATCGGTATTCAATTAACGTCTAAATAAAATACCGGTACCGGTATCAATAAAGCTACTATGAACCAGCGTAGTTCCCAATAAAATCAATGCTATCCCCAAACCAAATTTGAATAATCGAACCGCATTTTTATTCATTTGAGCGGAAAAATACCAGCCACTCACTTTAACCGCTTTATTCCTTGCCACAATCACTAAATAAGCAAATAAGCTTAAGGTAAAACCTGTTCCGATTGCCATTACTAAGGCTGAAATTACGCCCCAAAAGTAAAGATCTAAGGTATAAGAGAGGAATAAGACTAAAATTGCCCCAGAGCAAGGTCTCGCACCAATACTCAAAATCAGCATTAGCTGTGTTTTCCAATCTCTAGCTTTCTGCATTTCATTTGAGGTGGGTAAATGTTTATGTCCACAGCCACAGTGTTCATCGTGAACGTGGTGATTATGCTGAACAAGCGGTCGTTTTTGTGGAGTTTTTTGCACAATGGTTTGTTGTGCCACTTGTTGAGAGAACCGAATTGATTTAATTTTAGGTTTGCTCACTTTCTTTGTCTCTTTGAAAACCTGATAGCACCAATAAAGCCCAAGCAAAATCATAATGGCGAAGCTAGCACGCTCTACCCATTTCAAAGTTAAATTAAAATATTGGCGAGAAAGTGTAAAAATAACCACAATCACAGTAACGAGCAAAACCGCCACTAATCCTTGCACTAAAGCTGAGGCGAAAGTAATTTTCATTGCCTGATTGAGCTTCGTTTTTTCAAGAGAAAGATAGCTCGTGAGAATAAACTTCCCGTGCCCGGGACCTACAGCGTGAAATACGCCATATAAAAAGCTGATAAAAACTAAAGTAAGCCCCGCTTTGGTCTGATTATCGCTCAATGCGTTTAACGAGCCGGAAAGAGCCGAATTAAATACCTTTTGCCACTCCATCACTTTAAATAGCAAAATCGGATAAAGTTGATAAAGTGCAAAAAATGTGAGAAATCCGACCGCTAGTATTCCCCATTGTTTTGACTTCAATCGCATACAATCTCCACTTTTTGTGCAAATTGTGCCCCTAATGAATAATCTTCATTATTTAGCATATCCGGCGACTGAGTTTTATCTAGGCTTGAAGCATATAAACGTAATTTGCTATCCACCTGTGGCTGTACTAATGCAACTTTACAGCCGGTATTACTAATACTAATCTCATTAGCACGGTTATATTCCATTGCAATATAGTAACTTGGTTCATAAGTCGAAAATCTTGCCTTATTTTGTTTCAAGTCATAAGGCTGACTTAAATGAAAGGTAATATAAAACACTACTCGATTATTTTTGATTTCAAAACGCGTATCTGTCGGTTGAGTGGTAAATTTTATCGGCTGATTTTTACTATCGTATAACACGCTGAAATAATGGTTTTGCAGGGCGGACTGTACCATTTCTGCGGTAATATCTTTACGAGTTTTCTCTTTATCCGCACTATTATTCATCTCATAAATCAATTCAGAAGAGGCAATTTCATCAAGCATCCATTCCATTTGGAATGATTTCAACATTGTGCCGTCTACAATCACTTTATTTTTTAGATCGACAAACGAATGCGGGTGAGAAAACGCATAACTAGAACATAACGTAGATAATGCAATAATAAACGATTTTAATAATTTCATATCCATTCACTGTAAAAAATAAAAAGCGAACAAGTTGCCCTGTTCGCTTTCAGAAATTTGGTGAGTCGGTCGATAAGCCGAGTTCTGTCGTGGACAATCATTCCTCTAGGCGTATATTTACACATACGCTCAAGCAACCTACCCGAACTCTCGGCGGGCAACCGATTGAGTTCCTATTTGGTCTTGCTACGAGTGGAGTTTACCCTGCTGCCGAATGTTACCACCGGCACGGTGTGCTCTTACCACACCCTTTCACCCTTACCTGCCGAAACAGGCGGTCTGCTCTCTGTTGCACTGGTCGTAGGCTCACGCCCCCCGGACGTTATCCGGCACTCTGCCCTGTGTAGCTCGGACTTTCCTCTCGTTTACTTGTCCCCCAGTTCTCGTTTTCACGAATTTAGAGGCTTCAATAAACCAGCGATTGTCTAACCAACTCAGGACTTAGTATAGCAGATTTGCAAAATTTTGCAAAAATTTAACCGCTTGTACTCTATTAGAAATGCAAAAAAGGATTAAGTTTCAAAAACTTAATCCTTTTATTTAATTCACTAACGAGCGATTACGCACGTTTGAAGTCTAAGTGAACTAGTTTTGGTTTAGTTGGGTGGCGTTGAATTGCTTGTACTTTAACTTGCTCTTCTTTACCCGCAACAACGATAGTTAAAACTTCGTTGTAGAACGCATCGTGTACTTGTGCGTTGTTTACATCATCGTGGTTTAAGATGATTGATACAGGTTCTGCACTACCACCGTAGATGATTGCAGGAACTTGACCATTATGACGCAGGCGGCGGCTCGCACCCTTACCTTGCGTTGAACGAACTTCAGCTTCAAATTTGAATGACATTGTTTTATTCTCTTAAATATTGGGATTATCCCGTTAATAGAAAAACAGCAGGCGACCCAGCTGTTTGTTAAAAAACTTCGGCATACCAAGAGATATGCCGAGTGCGTATTTTACTGAAATTGGCGAGAAATGCAACGTAAATTAAGATAATTTGCGGATTTTCTCTATAAAATAGTTCACTATTTCTCTCGCAATATTGACTTCATTCACTTGCTCAATGCCTTCAAAGCCCGGACTTGCATTGACTTCTAAAATAACTGTCCCATTGTCTGCCCGCAAAAAATCCACGCCTGCAACATCAAGCCCTATCGCTTTGGTTGCTTTAATTGCTAATACGATTTCCTCTTTGGTTAATTCAATACATTGAGCAATTCCACCTTGATGAAGATTGGATCGAAAATCTTCTGCCGAATTATTTCTACTCATTGCAGAAACTACTTTATCCCCAACCACAAAAGCACGAATGTCTTGTCCTTTTGCTTCACTCAAAAAGTGTTGGCATAGATAAGGTTCTTCGACTTGTCTAAAGGTTGATAGCACAGCTTCCGTATTTCGTTCATTTTCAAACAACATTACCCCATTGCCTTGCGAACCATTCAGTACTTTGGCAATAAGCGGAAAAGTGAAATGATTTAATTGCGATTTAACCGAAACTAAATTCCCTGCAAAATTGGTATGTGGTATAGGTAAAGTATGTTCGGATAATTTTTGCAACGATCGCCATTTGTTTCGGGCTAAAGCAAATGCTTCAGAGTGATTCAAAACAGGAATGCCTTTCGCTTCAAAATGGCGTAGCACAGCACAGCCCATTTCCGTACTACTTGTACCAAAACGAGGCAAAATACCATCGTAATCCTTCAATAAAACAGGTTCAGAGCGATGTTTATCGTAATTTTCTCCTTCTTGGTAAAAAATCTCAAATTTTCCATTATTTAGAGAAAGTAACATTCTGTTAGGATCTAAAATATCCAACTCGATCCCTCTTTCTACACAGGCTTCTCGAATTCGCTTGCAGCTATATAAGCGAGGCTCACGGCATAGCATTAGCCATCTCATTTTTTCAATAATCCCTTCTGATTAAAAAACGGCAGAATATGTGGACGAACGGGTTTATCTAAGGTTTTATGAATTGCGACTTGCCATTGCTGAGGTTCGCCAATTCTCGCTTGGTAGTAAGCGGTCAAATTTTCGTTATATTTTACAAATTCTACCTCATCAAAAGGCTGATACTGATTAGTATGACAAATCAAAGTGTTTGGTAAACGAGGTTTTAAATCAGGATCTTGTGCAGGATAACCCAAACACATTCCGACTAATGGTACACAGTATTCAGGCAAATTTAATGCTTCGGATACACGTTTAATATCATTACGCAATGCACCAATATAAACGCCACCTAACCCTAAAGACTCTGCTGCTAACAGTACATTTTGAGCAAAAATTCCCGTATCAACCGCTCCAATAATAGACACTTCCGCCCATTCCAATTGCGATTCCGGCACAAGCTGTTTGTGTTTATTAAAATCAATGCAGAACACCAAAAACTCTGCACAATCTACCACATATTGCATACCAGAAACGGCTTTTAAGGTTTCACGAATTTGTTTATCCGTTACACGGATAACGCTTACGCATTGTAAATGGTTAGAGCTTGAAGCCGCTTTTCCCGCATTAATTAAGGTCTGAAATACCTCTTCTGAAATTGGTTGTTCGGTAAATTTACGAATCGAACGATGAGATAAAATCGTTTCAAGTGTTGCTTTGCTTTGTGTTGTCATCTTTATTCTTTCCACCTAAAGTTTGTCTAAATAACTTTTTCCCTCAAGTTGGTTTACTTGTCGCATAATCCACGCTTGGCGTTTTCGCATAGTTGGTCCGGGCTTATCTACTTTAAATATATTTGGATTAGGTAAGGAAGCAGCTAATAATGCAGCCTCTTGCAAATTCAAATTTTTTGCCGATTTCTTGAAAAAATGTTGAGCCGCGGCTTCAACGCCAAAAATACCGTGCCCAAATTCCGCAATATTCAAATAAACTTCTAAAATGCGAGGCTTTGTCCAAACATATTCCACTAACACAGTCAGCGGAGCTTCAATCCCCTTTCTTACCCAGCTTTGTCCGTGCCATAAAAACAGGTTTTTAACTGTTTGTTGTGAAATAGTTGAACCTCCACGCACTTTGCCGGATTTTGCATTCAACTTTAAGGCAGTTTCAATCGCAGTAAGATCTAAACCAAAATGGCTTTCAAATTTCTGATCTTCAGACGCAATCACCGCCATCTGCATCTGCCAAGAAATTTCATCAAGGCTTACCCAATCTTTTTTGATGTTATAGGTTTTTCCTTGTAACATATTTTCCACTTTTTTCTGAATCATATAAGCCGAATACGGCACGGGTAACACAGAAAAAAGCAACGTTCCTATTAAGAAAAAACTCCCGAAAAAAGAAAATAAGCGGCTAAAACCAAACCAAAGCCAACCCGCTTTTGATCTTATTTTTCGAGGAATAAAAAAAAGCCCTATTTTCTTCAAAAGAGAGCTTAGAAAACGGTTCTTATACTTTGCCATTTACTTCATACCGTTAAGTTTACTATTTACCCATTGCAAGAAATCCGGGTCTAGTGTTTTGAGCATATTTGAGCCACGCGTAATAGTTGCTGCACTGGTATTCAAATTTTGCTGAATTTCACGTTGTGAATCTTCAGCTTTTAATAAAGCTTGCACAATTTGAACTCGCAACCCCAAAGATTCTCTCTCATCGGCGGTCAAAAACATCGAGAAAAAGAGCTCCAATCTATCTTCAGCAACGGCTTGTTTAAGCAAAACTAAAAATTGCTCCCACTCTTTTGGATCTCGTTGATTATAAAGCGTTTTCATTGATATTCCTTAATATACAAGAATATACAAGCGGTCGTATTTTACTCGTTACGCTCAAACGCAAGCATTTGTGTAAAAAATTTACTAAAAAAGACCGCTTGTATTACCTTATTTTTTCGATTTCTTGCCACCACGTTGATCATCTAACTCAGCCCCTTTCGGTACACTGAATTTGAATAAGTCATTTGAAACACCGCCTGTGGTAATGTTACGCAACACATAGAGATTGCTCTGCCCATCACGCTCAATAGTGCTGAAACCTTTTAATAAACCGCTTTGGTCAATACGCACATCAAACTGCTTTAAATTACTTTTTTTCGATTTTGGTTTTAATACGAACGTATCGGCATTTTGAGTTACGTCATATTGTTCCCAATGGTTTTTATCACTGCTGGTTAAAAGCACAAACGGCGTATTGTTCACTGCATCTTGCACTGTATTTACCGTTACTTGTGAAACAAATGGGTCGTAAAACCATAGATCTTTACCGTCAGAAACAATTAAATTTTCTTGTGGCGATTTTGTATCCATTCTAAATAAATTCGGGCGTTTTACTTGGAATTTACCCTGCCCTTTTTGGATCTCTTTCCCTTTGCTTGAACGGACCGTTTGGTCAAAATCCGCACTATATTGGCTCACTTGCTCTAAACGGCGTTGTAATTCCGCTACCGATTGTGCATCAGCAAATGCTGTGCCGGCTAAACCTAATAAAGCTAAACTGAATACTGATTTTTTGAATAATGTTTTCATCTATATTTCCTTATTTATCAAAGAAGATTTGTTCTTCTTTGACAATGAAATTTTGAAAAGTTTCACATTAACGAACTACTACAACAATACATTAAAAAGGGATAATTGTATAGCGTTAGATTAATGAGCCTCGTCCCAATTATCACCAATGCCAACTTCAGCAATTAATGGCACTTTAAGCGAAATGGCTTTTTCCATTTCTGCTTTGATTAGCTGGTTGTAATGCTCAATTTTATCGGCTTTCACTTCAAACACCAATTCATCGTGTACTTGCATAATCATTTTGATTTCATCATCGCCGTGAATAGCTTTATCAATGCCAATCATCGCAACTTTGATAATATCCGCCGCTGTGCCTTGCATTGGTGCATTAATTGCCACTCGTTCTGCGGCTTTACGCAAAATAGCATTGCTTGATTTAATATCAGGTAAATATAAACGACGACCGAATAAAGTTTCTACATAGCCTTTTTCTGCGGCAACTTCACGAATATCCGTCATAAACTGCTGTACTGCCGGGTAACGTTGGAAGTAGAGATCCATATATTTTTGGGCTTCAGATCGCCCAATCCCCAATTGGTTTGAAAGCCCGAATGACGACATTCCATAAATCAGCCCGAAGTTGATAGCCTTCGCACTGCGGCGTTGCTCGCTCGTTACCTCATCTAATGCCACACCAAAAATTTCTGCTGCCGTTGCTCGGTGAATATCTTTACCTTCAGCAAAGGCTTTAATCATTCCTTCGTCATTCGCCAAGTGAGCCATAATGCGTAGCTCAATTTGGGAATAGTCGGCTGCTACAATTTTATAGCCTTCTCTTGCCACAAAGGCTTGGCGAATACGTCTGCCTTCTTCGTTTCGGATCGGAATGTTTTGTAAATTCGGATCACTTGACGAAAGCCGCCCTGTCGCCGTTACTGCTTGATTGTAAGAGGTGTGCACTCGCCCTGTTTTTGCATTAATCAACTGAGGTAATTTGTCTGTGTAAGTAGATTTCAACTTACTTAAGCCACGATGCTCCATTAATAATTTTGGCACAAGATGGCCTTGTTGAGCCAATTCATCTAGCACCTCCTCGTTAGTCGAAGGAGCTCCTTTCGGGGTTTTCTTCAGCACCGGTAAGCCTAATTTATCAAACAGAATTTCTTGTAACTGCTTGGTTGAAGCAAGGTTAAACACCTGCCCTGCTTCGGTATGAACTAACTGCTCAACTTCACTTAAGCGTTTTTCAATTTCAGCCGATTGCGTTAATAATTTCTTAGGGTCAATCAATACGCCATTGCGTTCAATGCGAGAAAGCACGCTAACCAATGGCATTTCGATTTCGTTAAAGAGTTTTACCAATTCAGGCTCTTGTGATAATTTCTGCCATAGCACTTGGTGCAGTTTCATCGTTACGTCGGCATCTTCGGCGGCATATTCTGCCGCTTTAGCGATCTCAATTTTATCAAAAGTAAGCTGATTTTTGCCTTTACCTGCTAACTCTTCAAACGGAATGGTTTTATGCCCTAAATAACGGTAAGCTAAGTCGTCCATATTATGACGACCTGTGCTGTTTAGCGTGTAAGATTCGATCATCGTATCAAACTCAACGCCTTGTAACTCAATGCCGTAGTTAGCAAAAATAGTTAAATCATATTTAATGTTCTGCCCGATTTTTTTAATGGCACTATTCTCTAAAATCGGCTTGAGTTGGGTTAAACAAGCGGTCAAATTTAGCTGATTTTTTACCAATTCGTCTGCGATTTCGGTTTCTGCTTCATCATCGCCAAACATATCCGCTTGTTGTGGCAGGGCTTTTTGCTTATGCCCAAGTGGAATATAGCAAGCCTCGCCATTTTCAAGGGCAAAGGAAATTCCCACCAAATTGGCTGACATAGAATCTAAACTATCCGTTTCGGTATCTACCGCAATGATATTAGCTGAAATGAGCGTTTCAATCCAAGCCGCTAATTTTGCTTCCGTGTCCACCGTTTCATATTTGCTACGGTCAATAGCAATAGGATCTGCAAAATTTTCCTCATTTTTAACCGCTTGCGTTGCTTGGTAATTATTCGGCACTTTTTCAGCTGGAGTTTGTGTAACAGGATTCGCATTGTTATTTACTTCATTTAACCAACGCTTAAATTCATAATGCTCAAATAATGTAGCAAGCTCTGCACGATTTTGTGCTTGGGTTAAAAGTTGATCGTGGGTAACGTCTAATTCCACATCAGTTTTGATGGTGGCGAGCAGGTAGGATAAATCCGCATTGGCTTTTTCTGCCTCTAATTTCGGGGCAAAGTTTTTTGCCCCACGAAACGAAAGTGTCGCAATCTGATCTAAATTTTCATAAATCTGTTTAAGGGAACCAATCCCTTGTAATAAGGCTAACGCCGTTTTTTCACCCACACCTTTTACACCCGGAATATTATCGGCGGAATCGCCCATTAGGGCTAAGAAATCGATAATCAACTCGGGCGGAATGCCGTATTTTTCGATGACGCCTTCACGGTCAAGCAAAGTGTTGTTCATCGTATTTATCAACATAATGTGATCGTTCACCAGTTGTGCCATATCTTTATCGCCTGTGCTGATTAACACGTCTTTGCCATCTTTGGCAGCTTGCACGGCAAGGGTGCCGATCACATCGTCCGCTTCTACCCCTTCAATGGAGATCAGCGGAATACCTAAGGCTTTAATGATAGCGTGTAGTGGTTGAATTTGAGCTCGTAACTCGTCCGGCATTGGTGGGCGGTGAGATTTATATTGCTCAAACAGCTCATCACGGAAGGTTTTGCCCTTCGCATCAAACACTACCGCAATGTGGCTTGGGTTTACTTGTGAAATCAAGCTTTTTAACATATTCAAAACACCATACATCGCCCCTGTCGGCTCGCCATTGCGATTCGTTAGCGGAGGAAATGCGTGAAATGCTCGATATAAGTAAGAAGAACCATCCACTAGCACCAGTGGATTTTTTGCGATAGTTGCCATAAAAAATCTCTTGAAAATCAAATAAATATTGGCGTTATTATACAAGAATAGTGAAAGAAAGGGATAAAAAAAGCGTATTTCAGCCATAGCTAAAATACGCTTTCTATCTGATATTTACGATTATTGACCGAATGAGCCGGCTCCCATCATAATCACAAATAACGCCATTTGGATTTCATCTTCAGTTAATTCACGACCATTTAAGATTAATTTCTCATTTTCAACCGATAATTCAATCTTCACATTGTTTTCATCTACTTTTCTTAATCCGTACTGTTCAACTCCTGCATTAAGAAAAGCGGCATCAACTTGTTGTTTGGCAAACGCTTTGGCTTCTTCTTCGCTCAATTTCTCTGTAACCATCGAGATTTGGCGAATAATATCTTCTGCATATTCACGGTTAATATTTGAAGTAAATTTACTACTTGAAAGAGCTTTTAATACCTCTTGCATATTGCTCATATTTTGTGGATCAAATTGAGCCATATTCAATAATAAAGCTAAATTAAATTTACCTTTGCTATTTTCAAGTGAGAAGTTATTAATATGGAACTTCACCGATTTTGCCAACAACTGCATTAAAAGTTCATCTTCAAATCCTTCAGGACTAGATAATAAAGGCGTAATATCATTGGTTAATTTAGCATCTAAATCGTATGCCATATCCATTTTTAATTTACCCAGTTCAACACCTTCAATGTTGAAAGAAGCCGCCTCTAAATCTCCTGTCGAAATCACACGCTCGCCTTTTAACAGGTTATCGCCTTTAACCACAATATCTTTAATTTGAGATAATTTGCCATCTTTAGACTTAAACTCAATAGAGTTGATTTTTCCACTTCCTTTGCCAAAAGTTAAATTAGGATAACTTTCATTACTTTCAGTTTGAACATCATAAGCTATACCTTGAATTTGCAAATCAAGTTCTTCTGCTTTTATTTTAAAACTCTCTAGCTCAACAGTGCTATCAATGCCTTTTAATTTTTGGTCGTAACTATATTGCACTTTGACAGGAGTTGTTTCAATAGTGCCTGTTTCATCGCTATATTTAATTGGCGAGAAATCAAAATATCCTTTTGTATCTCCAGAATAGCTAATATTAGCCACCCCCGAACCAATTTGTTCACCGACAAATTTTTTAAATATCTCTGGTCCTTGAAGGCTATTTTCCATACTCATCATTACAGGAGCAAAATTAAACTTCGCTAAACGATTAAGCGGTAACGGACCATGATGAAGTTTATCATTACCGATAAAATCTAATTTTTTACCATCGCCAAGATCCACTTCTAAACGATATTTCGCATCAGAACTAAAGAAATGGCGATCAATTTGCACATCTTTGAGCTCAATATTTGCTCCAAACTCGCCACTTAGTTGCTTAAGTTGGTTATTGGCTTGAACGACTAATGCTTGATATTTTTCTTCAACTTGTTTGCCCGTATACCAGCTACCGCCAACTACAGATACACCAATTACCGCTACGACTGAAAGAGCAATTTTGCTTAATTTCATAATTTTCCTTTATCTGTAAAAAATATTAAAAAAATGACCGCTTGTTATTTACCGACATATCATTTTACAAGTTTAGATATATCGTAATTGAGTTTACCATAAATAAGAAATGACTTATATCGCTGAACTTAACAAAATAGCGTAAATTAATAAAACTCGCTTGATTATTAAGATAAAAAGCATACAATTTAAGTGGTTATTTCTAACTTAACGAGGTTCGATATGAAAAAAACAAATGTTGCATTAACCATTTTAATGGCTCTTGGTTTAGTGGCTTGTGGTAGCAGTGGTAGCAATAGCAACACTACTGATAATAAACAGGTATCACCAGTACAACCTGCTCAACCAGCACAACCTGCTCAAC
>NZ_JBXGGI010000057.1:0-3766 GCF_056854775.1 Mannheimia sp. | reverse complement strand
AATCAACAAGTGCCCACACAGATTGTCTGATAAATTGTTAAAGAGCAAAATAAAACGACGCACCGGAATCAAACTTAATCTCTTCACAACAGTGCGTCGTTGTGTGGGGTGCATTATAGAGATTTTTAAAACTGTTGCAAGCCCTTTTTTTAAAGTTTTTTATCAACTGGATTATTTTTCATCAAAAACCTTAACATCGCTTAAACATCAATCACAGATAGTTGATTAAACCCCCAATCTTGCATAATTTGTCGTTTAATCTCGAATGAGGAAGTTTCTGAGGTACAAAATGCTTCATTAACTAAATCATTCTTTTGATTAAATTTCCCTTCTCCTAATAAGCTTAAAACCCGTTTAGCAATCCCTATTCCCGGATCAACAAAGTATTTCACTTTTGGTAATACTTGCTGCAATTCATTTTTTATCAAGGGAAAATGGGTGCAACCAAGAATAACCGTATCTAATGTGGAATGAGCTTGCCAATCCTCAACAACTTTTTGTAAACGAGCCATATCCACTCTGCCCGTTCTCTGTTTTTCTTCTACAATTTCAACTAAATCCGTTGTACCAATTTTTTCCACTATGCAATCTCGAGCATATTTTGCAATGAGTTCATCAACATAGGAGCGGGAAACCGTTCCTTTTGTGGCTAGTAAACCGATAGTTTTACTTTCAGAAATTGCCGCAGCAGGTTTAATAGCCGGTACAGTGCCTACGATTGGAAACTGAAAATGCTCACGCAATGCAGGAAGCACAACTGTGCTTGCTGTATTGCACGCCACCACCACCATATCAAGCGGTCGTTTTTCTGCAATTTTTTGCACAATTTTCACTGCTCGTTCAATCAAAACCGTTTCTGATTTCTCGGAATAAGGGAAAAAAGCATTATCAAAGCAATACAGATAGTGAGCGTGAGGTAGCACTTTACGGATTTCATCATAAATCGTTAATCCGCCCATTCCGGAGTCATATAAAAGAATTGTTGGTTTCATTGTTATTTACTGATTAATTAAGTGCAGAAATGCTACTCCTTTCCATCGTTATATTCAAGTTATCTCTATTTGACTTGATTATCGAAAATCGCAATAATCATTCTATTATTTAACCAAGGAGAACATTATGCAAAAATTTAACACACAAGAAATTGGTTGGATTGGTTTAGGTCAAATGGGCGAACCAATGGCTAAACATTTACTTAATAGTGGCATAAAAGTAGGTGTTTATAACCGTAGTCCTGAAAAAGCAGAGAAAGTAGTGGCAGCAGGCGGTAAATTATACTCTTCTGTTATTGAGTTAGTGAAAGCTCACGATATTATTTTCTTAATGATTGCAGACTACGCTTCTATTCAGCAAGTATTAAGTGCTGAGGTCTTAGCACAGTTAAAAGGCAAATTAGTCGTGAATATGAGCACCATTTCTCCAAGTCAAAACCAAGCGGTTGAAGCACTTCTTGCAGAACACGGAGCGGAGTTTGTGGAAGCACCTGTTTCAGGCTCAAGCAAAGTAGCAGAAGCAGGAAAATTATTAGTGCTTTCCGCAGGTAAAGAAGAAATTGTTGAGCAAATCAAGCCGCTTTTCGCTGCATTTAGTACGACAACTTTCTATTATGGCTCTGTAGGCAAAGCCGGTGGTATTAAATTAATGATTAACTCACTATTAGGCATTTTCGTTCAAGCTTACGGTGAGGCATTAAATTTTGCTGATCAGTATGGTATTCCGAAAGAGCAAGTGATTGAGATGATTTCAGGTTCGTTTATGAACAGCCCGATTTTCCAAGCAAAAGTGCCTATGTACTTAGCGAACGAGTTCCAACCTGCGTTTATGATGAAACATATGACGAAAGATTTTAACTTAGCAAGCGAAGAAATTGCGAAGTTAGGTAAATCTTATCCGTTAATTGAACAAGCAACCAAAACCTATAATCAGGCAAATGATTCAGGCTTGAGCGAAGTGGATATGGCTGCGATTTATCAATATCTAGCAAAATAAAATCAAAAATCGGTTGGTGTAATGCCAACCGATTTTTTTATAAATAAGGAAAGTTTTCTAAAAACAACTCTTTGACTTCAAGGAAATAGCCATTGATTTGATACACCCCTCGGCGGGCAAAGAAACCGTTTTCTGCTTGAGCCCACTCTAATTTTTTCCTGATCGGATTTTGAGAAAACAACCATAAACCAATCGGCTCGTTACCAAGTGTCGGTATATTTGGGGCGATATTTTCAATCGTTGATCTCGGCACAAGCGTTTGAGCAAAAATCCAATTGGTATCACCATCTTTTAATAACACTTCTCTCAACCAAAAGTCTTCATTGCAAGCGGTCAGATTTTGCGAATTTTTTGCAACCCACTTTTCTTGCACCACTTCCACGTTGAAATCGGTTGCCACATCAAGTAACTTTTGAGTAAGCGACCCATCGTGCAGAAGCCAGTCTTGTTGAGTAAAAGAAAGCGGCTCCGGCACTGAATGCCATTCAGCCGCTAACAGAATTTTACGATATTTTGTAAACATAAAGAAAAAAGGGTAAATTGTAACAAAGACAATTTACCCTTTTTATCTTTAAATTTAAAGATTAACCTTTAATTAATTTTCTTACCCCTTCTACCACAACAGAAATTGCTTTATGTTCGGTTTCGTGGATTGTTGCTTCGTTTGGAATTTCTTGTTGAGTGCGGTTTACAATCACGCCGGACACCATACCTGCTCGTAAACCTAATGCAGAACACATTGTAAAGAGCGTAGCAGATTCCATTTCAAAATTCATTACATTGAGATCTTGCCACTGTTTTAATGAACCTTGAAAATGGCGATAAATTTTGCCTGTGAAGGTGTCGTAACGCTCTTGTCCCGGATAGAACGTATCAGAAGAAGCAGTAATACCAACGTAAGGTTTAACACCTGCATCAACCGCAGCAGCGTAAAGTGCGTTAGTACACTCAAAGTTTGCTACAGCCGGATATTCCATTGGTGCAAAGTGTTTGCTTGCACCGTCTAAACGTACTGCACCAGTGGTAATTAAAATATCGCCTACGTTGATATGTTCTTGAATTGCACCTGTTGTGCCAATGCGTAAGAAGGTACGAACGCCTAATTGAGCGAGTTCTTCCACACAAATTGAAACCGAAGGACCACCAATCCCCGTTGAACAAATAACTACGGCTTCACCTTCTACATAACCTAACCAAGAGGTAAATTCACGGGTAGATGCTAAAAACTCCGGGTTATCCATTTTTTTTGCAATACGCTCACTTCTGGCAGGATCTCCCGGTACTATCGCAATTTTTGCCCCTTTTAACATCGCTTTTGTTAAACCTAAATGAAATACTTCAGACATAACGATCTCCTTTTGATTTCTAATCATCATTCAAAATCATTCTACCTAGCAAGCGGTTGATTTTCGATATTTTTTTGCGATCAATGTTTGATTTTGTGAAGTAGATCAAAGGCAAACGGTTTCGTTCACTGAGCCTTTTTGATTTGCGATTCAATATAAGTCGGAGCGAAAAAATCCTTATCAGACAGATAGAACACAAAATCTTCTTTAACCAACATCGCAATTAGCTCATTAAGATTTTGAATATCCATCGGTGAATAAATCACCGTTAAATTATCAAATTTTTGAATGATTTCTGAGGCTGGGCGGTAATATTGCTCGCCATTCACAAAAATATAGTGTTTACAAGGGTAGCCTTGCTTTTTCACACTTTCAATTGCTCGCCCCAATTCAGGTTGAGCTGTGGTTAGACTAACTACCGCCACCGTTGG
>NZ_JBXGGI010000056.1:0-9802 GCF_056854775.1 Mannheimia sp. | reverse complement strand
CATATTTTAAGGATAAAAAATGAACACAGCACAATTTCACCAATCTGTTGAACAAGTATGGCAGCAAATTGAAGAAAAAATTGATGACGAAGGTTTATCGGTTGATACCGAAATTCAAGGTGCAGTTTGCACTTTAACCTTTGATGACGAATCACAAATCATTATTAACAAACAAGAAGCGATGTTAGAACTATGGCTTGCCAGCAAATTAGGTGGCATTCATTTTAAAAACATTGATGGAGAGTGGGTTACAGATGAAGGTCGCACCTTCTGGCAACATTTAGAAGAAGCCTTTGCTCGACACGGTGAAAGCATTTCTTTCTAATTGTTTGTAAGGGCGTACTGAAGTGCGTCCTTTTATAATTTATATTTGTAAATTTTTTCCTCAAATAAACCACTTGCGGAGGCACATAGTGCTTCCCCACATATAAAAATAATGAATACCACCGCAATTTCTGTTTTAAATAATGTTTTTGGCTATCAAAAATTCCGAGACGGGCAAGAAGAAGTCATTTCTTCCGTGCTGGAAAATCGTGATTGCCTTGTAATTATGACAACAGGCGGTGGAAAATCCCTTTGCTATCAAGTACCTGCTCTATGTTTGGATGGCATAACGCTCGTTATTTCACCACTGATTTCATTAATGAAAGATCAAGTAGATCAGCTCATTACCAATGGTATTGAAGCTGCCTATTTAAACTCTACTCAAACACTCGAAGAACAACAGCTTGTAGAGCAAAAAGCCTTATCAGGTAAATTAAAATTACTTTATCTTTCCCCTGAGAAAGTGATGACACAAGGCTTTTTCCATTTTATCTCACTCTGTAAAATTAGTTTTATTGCCGTAGATGAAGCCCATTGTGTTTCCCAATGGGGACACGATTTCCGCCCTGAATACACTCTACTTGGTGGCTTGCGAAACACTTTTCCTAACGTGCCGTTAATGGCACTAACCGCCACGGCAGACCCAACAACACGAGCGGATATTCTTCACCATTTACGTCTAAATAATCCACATATTTATTTAGGTAGTTTTGATCGCCCAAATATTCGCTATACGGTACAAGAAAAATTTAAGCCACTTGAACAGTTGCTGAAATTCATCAATAAACAGCAGGGAAAAAGTGGAATTATTTATTGCAATAGCCGTAAAAAAGTGGAAGAAATTACTGAAAAATTAGCTTCCAGAAATATTAGCGTGCTGGGCTATCACGCAGGAATGAGTTTTGAACAACGAGAATTCGTACAAAATGCATTTCAGCGAGATGACATTCAAATTGTGGTGGCAACCATTGCTTTTGGAATGGGGATCAACAAATCAAACGTCCGTTTTGTTGTACACTTCGATCTTCCTCGCTCTATCGAATCTTATTACCAAGAAACAGGACGTGCTGGACGAGATGATCTTCCTTCGGAAGCAATACTTTTCTACGATCCAAGCGATTATGGCTGGCTACAAAAAATCCTCTTAGAAGAGCCAGAAAGCGAACAAAGAGACATCAAACAGCACAAGTTACACGCTATCGGCGAATTTGCGGAATCACAAACTTGCCGCCGCTTAGTTTTACTCAATTACTTTGGCGAACATAAACAAGAAGATTGCAAAAACTGCGATATTTGCTTAGATCCGCCACAAAAATATGATGGCTTACTCGATGCTCAAAAAGTGATGTCGGTTATTTATCGAACAGGGCAGATTTTCGGTCAGCACCACATTATTGCTGTACTTCGTGGAATGAATAACTTAAAAATTCGTGAACACAATCACGATCAACTTTCAGTTTACGGAATTGGGAAAGAACAGAGCCAGCATTATTGGCAGAATGTGGTAAGACAACTCATTCATTTAGGACTGATTTATCAAAATATAGCTAATCATTCAGCTCTTCAATTAACCGAAAGTGCAAGACCTTTTTTACGTGGTGAGAAACCGTTACAACTGGCATTGCCACGCTTGGGTATTTTCGCCACAGCATTTGTGCAAAAACAAGCAAGCCATCGTTATGATAAAGACCTATTCGCTCGTCTTCGCTTCTTGCGTAAACAGATTGCTGATAAGGAAAATATTCCGCCTTATATTGTATTTAATGATGCCACGTTACAAGAAATGGCGGAATTCCTACCGACTTCAAAAGTGGAAATGCTCGAAATAAACGGTGTCGGTGAGCGAAAATTTGAACGATTTGGTCAAGCATTTATGACATTAATCAAAGAACATCAAAATAACCGAAAATAGGGAGCTAAATAAGGGTTTATTATTGCATAAGCATTGAAAATCCTATAGAATCCGAACGTTTATCTGTTTTTTATAAAATAAAACGGACACTATAAAAATACTTAACCGCTTTCAAGCGGTCTTATTTAACCAAAAATTTACTAGAAGGAATAAGGCTATTAAACCTGTAAAACGTGTTCAAACAAACCGTGCACACCGTATTAATGAAGAAATTCGTGGTGTGAAAGAAGTTCGCTTAACTGATGAAAATGGCGAACAACTTGGTATTGTATCAATTCAAGAAGCATTAGCAAAAGCTGAAGAAGCTGAATTAGACTTAGTAGAAATCAGCCCAAATGCTGAACCGCCTGTTTGTCGTATTATGAACTACGGTAAGTTCATCTATGAAAAAGAAAAAGCGGCAAAAGAGCAAAAGAAAAAGCAAAAAGTGGTACAAGTGAAGGAAATTAAATTCCGTCCGGGTACAGATGATGGCGATTACCAAGTCAAATTGCGTAGCATTCTTCGCTTCTTAGAAGATGGCGATAAAGTAAAAATTACGGTTCGCTTCCGTGGGCGTGAAATGGCTCACCAAGAGATCGGTATGGACGTTTTAGAACGTGTGAAAGCAGATACTGCTGAGATTGCAGCAGTTGAATCTGCACCGGGCAAATTGGAAGGTCGCCAAGTTGTGATGGTTATCGCACCGAAGAAAAAATAATTCACTTGCAAAAAGCGAGCTTATTCTGTAAAATTCGCTCGTTTTTCGTAAAGAGAAACAAAAGCAGACAGGCACACTCAGCAGCCTGAGCTGCTTTTTTAGATTGCGGTGAAAGCCGTAAAGTAGCGTAATCAGTGCAACCAAGTAACTCATAAGAGTTCGCCTGATTATTCATTTAAACCAAAAACAATGCGGAGTTTTTTAACAATGCCTAAAATTAAAACAGTACGTGGTGCTGCTAAGCGTTTCAAAAAAACAGCTTCTGGCGGTTTCAAACGTAAACAATCTCACTTACGTCATATTTTGACTAAGAAAACCACTAAACGTAAACGTCACTTACGTCATAAATCAATGGTAGCGAAAGCAGACCAAGTTTTAGTAGTAGCGTGTTTACCATACGCATAAGCCTAAGGCTGCGTTAAAAACACAAACGTACGAATAGTAATTCTTAGGGGCGAGAAGTCGTCCATAAATCAAAATAGACAATTTAGGAGATTAAATAATGGCTCGTGTAAAACGTGGTGTTATTGCAAGAGCACGCCATAAGAAAGTTCTTAAGGCTGCTAAAGGTTATTATGGTGCGCGTTCACGTGTTTATCGCGTTGCGTTCCAAGCTGTAATTAAAGCTGGTCAATATGCTTACCGTGACCGTCGTCAACGTAAACGTCAATTCCGTCAATTATGGATTGCTCGTATCAACGCTGCAGCACGTCAAAACGGTTTATCTTACAGCAAATTCATCAACGGCTTGAAAAAAGCATCTGTTGAAATCGATCGTAAGATCTTAGCTGACATCGCTGTATTCGATAAAGTTGCATTCGCAGCTTTAGTTGAAAAAGCAAAATCTGCTCTTTAATTTTAAAGAATAGAGATGAGGACGCCTAGTGCGTCCTTTTTTATTTTATCGGTAAAAATTACAAACCTTTAAGATAAAAATAGAAAACAAGCGGTCTAAATTAACAAATTTTTTGCAAATATAAGGAAATGATATGAAAAAAATTATGCTACTCGTTTCATCAATCGTCATTACTGCTTGTTCAACTCCAGCACAACAAAGCACTGTGCCAATGGATATGCAAGCCGTTCACGATTATCAACAACGAATATTAACTAAACAAACTGTGGATAAAAATGCTCAACCAAACAATGAAGCACTAAACCAAAGTGATAGACGCTCAAAAAGTACAATTTATCCAATTCGCCCTGTAATTTACCCAAGTATTGGTGTGGGTTATCATCACGGCTGGCGTCACAAGTATTGGTAATTTTCAAAAGAAAAGGGCTATTTTGATCTGCCCCAAAAAGTTAGACTACTCTAATTAAAGGGCTGAGTTCTGTATTTCACAGGGCTCAGCCCTTGTTGTTATAAGCTGATATCTAGCTGTTCATAAGCTCTGCGAGCCTTTTCCAATGCTTTATCTGTGCTTTCATCACGAGCTAAAATCACCCCCAAACGGCGGTGTCCATTCACTTCGCCTTTGCCGAATAAACGAATGTTGGTGCCGATTTCTGCCAGCACATTTTCCAAGCCACCGAAACGCACGTTATCCGATTTGCCTTCCACCACAATCGCTTTCGATGCTGCGGGGCTGATGCGGTGAATTTCCGGAATCGGTAAACCTAAAATCGCACGGGCGTGTAGGGCAAACTGCGAAAGCTCTTGCGATGCCATTGTTACCATTCCTGTGTCGTGCGGGCGTGGGGAAACTTCGTTAAAGATAATCTCATCGCCACACACAAACAGTTCCACGCCGAAAATGCCACGTCCGCCAAGTGCAGAAGTGATTTTTTCTGCGGTTTCTTGCGCACGTTTTAAGGCGATTTCCGACATTGCTTGTGGCTGCCACGATTCACGGTAGTCACCGTCAATTTGGATATGCCCGATTGGGGCTAAGAATGAGGTACCGTGAATGTGGCGAACGGTCAGTTGGGTAATTTCATAATCAAATTTGATAAAGCCTTCCACAATCACGCGTCCACCGCCGGCACGCCCGCCTTCTTGCGAATAATCCCACGCTTTTTGAATATCCGCTTCGAATTTAATTACCGACTGACCGTGACCGGACGAGGACATAATCGGTTTCACCACGCACGGAATACCGATTTCGCTAATCGCCTGTTGGAACTGTTCGAAATTATCGACAAAACGGTAAGGCGAGGTTTTAAGCCCTAACTCTTCCGCCGCCAAACGGCGAATTCCCTCACGATTCATAGTTAATTGTGCTGCTTTTGCGGTTGGGATAACGGTATAACCTTCTTTTTCTAATTCGACTAAGGTGGCAGTCGCAATCGCCTCCACTTCCGGTACGATAAAATCCGGTTTTTCTTTTTCCACCAATGCACGCAATGCAGCGCCGTCTAACATTGAAATCGTATAAGCACGGTGTGCCACTTGCTGTGCTGGGGCATTTTCGTAGCGATCCACCGCAATCACTTCCACGCCCAAGCGTTGCAGTTCAATCACCACTTCTTTGCCTAACTCGCCCGAACCTAACATCATCACTTTGGTTGCATTAGGTCTTAACGGGGTGCCGATTGTTGTCATTTTGTTTCTCCTTTCATTAAACGCAAACGATTGCTTTGCGATATTATACTTGAAATCAATCCGTCAGGGCTAGGCTTACAAGCGGTCAGATTTTTGAAATTTTTTGCAAATAGGGTTTTTCTCAACAAAAATGCCGAGCATTTGCTCGGCACTGTTATTTGCGATTAAGGGACTATCTCAGCCCTTGTTTCACTAAATCTGTGTAACCACCGTGATTCACAACGTTGGTATAGCCCAATTTTTGTAGTTCATTGCGAGCCGCTTCAGCTCGTTTTCCTGAACGACAATAAAGGTTGATAGGCTGATTTTTATCAGGGGCAATTTGAGAAATCTGTTTTGCAATCTCCGTATGTGTGATATTCAATGCTCCACCCAAATGCCCCTGCTGAAATTCTTCTGCCGAACGCACATCGATCCAAATACCTGCTGCTTTCGTTGCTTGTGTTTGCTGAGCGGTGGCTTGTTCCGCATTAACGTGAATTGGCCAGCCAAGTGCTAACACCAAAACTGAAATCCATTTTTTCATATTCCCTCCTATCTTTGTTGCTCAACGGCTTCTAAAGCACGTAATGCATAAGTGTAAGCAGCACCTGCATTTAATGCAATAGCGGTTGCCAATGCACCTGCAATTTCACTTTCAGTTGCACCGGCTTTTGCCGCTTCTTCTGCGTGTACGCTAATGCAACTCTCGCAACGGGTCGTTACCGCTACCGCCAAGGCAATCAGTTCTCTAGTTTTGTGATCTAAAGCTTCAGTTGCCGCTGCTGTTCCTAATGCTTTATAAGCCTCTAACATTTTAGGGTGTTTCTGCCCTAATTTGCCGAAAGATTGTTTAACGTGAGCAGTATGCTCTGACCAATTTTGAAAAGATGACATAATAATTTCTCCATAATGAACTGTAAAATTCAAAGCTATTTTTGCATTTATTTGATAGAATTTATTATCAAAAAATCTCATCTTATAGTGAAATCATCGCAAGTTTAGGATTGGAAAAATGGACGTTTTAGATAAACTCTTGGCTTTTTCCCAAATTTCAGCAGGGCTCAACGTCAAATGCCAACTACAAGGTAAATGGCAGTTAGATAATCCATATCAAGATAGACAAGCCGTGGCACATATTGTCAGCCAAGGCTCAGCTTATCTTTACTATAACGGCGAAACCATTCGGCTGAATCAAGGTGATATTGTCTTTTTTCCAAAATCGGCTGACCACACATTACGCAGCCAAATTGAGCCAGTTAGTGCAAAAACTGTGATTAACCAAGCCGAACTTGGTGGTTTCACCTTGGTGCAAAGCGGTAATACTCAATCAGAGTGCGATCTGTTTTGTCTCCATTTTCACTATGATAGCCAAGCGGATTTAATGAATAACCTACCGGAAATGCTGATTTTTAAAGCGACCGAAACGCCATTAAACGCGATTCTAAGCCTACTCCGACAAGAAGGCGATGATCCTGGTTTTGCCAGCAAATCAGTTGTCAACTCATTGGCTCTCGTGATTTTAACGATGATTTTTCGCCAATATTTAACCCAGCACGAGCGGGAAACGGTCGGCGTATTAAAAGCGTGGCAAGATACCCGCTTACGTCCTTTAATGCGTGAAATTTTACTTAACCCTGAGCTTTCGTGGCAAATTGAGGAAATGGCAGCGGTAATTCACATCTCCCGTTCGCAGCTTATTCGTTTGTTTAACAAAAATTTAGGCGTTAGCCCTCACGCTTTTGTGCATAAAATCCGGCTACAAAAAGCCGCAATGCTACTGAAAAGCCAGCCTGATTCGGTATTAAGCATTGCCCTAGCCTGTGGTTTTCAATCTGAGCCGCATTTTATTACCGCCTTTAAAAAAGCTTATGGCGAAACACCAAGCCAATATCGGCAGAGTAAAATGGGTTAAGGAATTATATTAATCTTTGTTTTAATCATTCCACTAATCATCAAAGCAAAATAGCCATAACAGACTAATGATGTCTATTTGGCTCTTTTGGTAAGAGATAAACTTAATTTCTTAATTCCTTTAACCAACCATTATCTAATATAATTAATATGAATTGGCCAAGAAAAATGCTCTAACTAGAATTCTGATACCTACTCAAAATTCAATACAGCTACCCGAAATATCACATAAGGTTTATAATTAAAACTTAAAATTTTTTAACTATGGTGGTCATATGGATATTCAATTTTTATCTTCAGATATTACAGAACAAGAACCTATCACTATAGAGCTTGCAAGCCAAGATGATAAGCAGAAAGAATACAAGGCATTGTTACAAAAATGTCTAAATCAGATTTTGGATGTAGAAAATATCATTGTACTAGCTGGTTCTGGTACATCATTAACCTTTAATTCCACTGAATCTGAACATGTCGCGCCAAGTATGACTGACTTATGGCATGCTTGCCGCGAAATGAATGAAAAAATATTTGATGAGATTAAATCATATACTAAATATAATGACTTTGCAGAAAAATGGAAAGATGATGAAGGCCAAGAACAAATTTCTTTAGATATCGAATTATTTTTATCTCGATGTGATACGTTTTTAACATTACGAAATCTATCTGATAGAAGACTAAAGCAGCTAGCGAGATTTATCAAAGATGCGAAAAATAGAATTCTAGAAATTACTGATTTTACAGAAAAAATTAAAAATCAGCAAAGCTGGAAAGATCATGAAAAATTACTTCGTGTACTGGGTAAAAGACAAGCTAAGCAAAAAAGATTAAAAGTATTTACAACGAATTATGATCTTGCATTTGAAACAGCTGCTTCCAATATTGGTATGACAGTAATTGATGGCTTTGAATATTCTATACCATACCGATTTAATCCATCTTGGTTTAATTATGACATCGTACACAGAACACAATCTAGCGATAAATCAATTAGTTATTTACCTAATGTATTTCATCTTTATAAAATTCATGGTTCTGTAGATTGGGTAAGAACTGAGCAAGGCATTCAGAAAAAAAGAAATGAAAAACAGCAAGGTGAGCCTGTTATTATTTACCCGAGTAGTAATAAATACCAAACATCGTATGAATCTCCTTATTTAGATATGGTATCTAGTTTTTTAAATGCCATACAACAACCTAAAACTGCTATTTTATGTTTAGGCTTTGGGTTTAATGATAAACATATCAATAATGCTATCACTATGGCATTAAGAACAAATCCTGAATTATTGTTGATGGTGGGAACTCGCTCTTTATTTAATGAGAAAGGATCTTTCAATAAAGAAATTCGTTCACTACTTATAAGTGCCGTAAAAGCTGGAGATTCAAGAATTTCTTTAGTTGATAGTGATTTTTCTAATTTTGTAAATCAGTTACCAGATAGAAATAAATCAACACCAGAAGAAGATATTTTTAAAATCTTTCAAGAACTCGCAATGGGGAATAAATCATGAGTAATTGGTTCTCACCCAGTGACATTACACGCAGAATTGGCAGTCTTATAGAAATATCCGCAACGGAAGCCAAAATAAACCTAATCAAAGCAGGGACGGGTGAACAAGTATGGTTATTAGGCAATCGTATTCCTGTTGGTGAAGTCAATGAATATGTATTTATTGATTGTGGGCAAGATTGTATTTTAGGTCGAGTTATAAAAGTCTGGTTAGAAAATGGCGAAAGATTAAGCGTTGATAGTTTAGATGATAGTTATGCAAATAATAATCCTATTGGATTGGTTCAATTACTGGTTAGCGTAGATACTGAAACAGGCTTTAACCGTAAAGGGATAAGACAATACCCTAAACTGGGTGCTCAAATTTATTCCGCTCACCCGAAGCTCGTTTCATTGTTGGCTGAAGGGAAAATCAATAATGATAGTGATGAAATTGAGTTACCTATCGCAGAAATTACTGGCGATTCATCTGTTACGATCAATCTTACCCCTGAAAAATTATTCTCTCGGCATTGTGCCATTTTAGGTTCAACGGGTGGCGGTAAAAGTTACACGATGGCAAACCTGATCAATAATATTTACCAAAAAGGCGGTAAAGTTTTATTGCTAGATGCTACAGGAGAATATGCTAATTTACCTTGTGAATCCTATTATGTAGGCGAACATCCTAATGCAACAAATCAGAATAAAGTAACTTATCCACATTGGATGTTTACTGATTCTGATATAAGGGCATTGCTTCGTCCATCGGCTCAAAGCCAAGCCCCCAAACTTGAAGAAGCTATTCGTAGTTTACAAGTTGTAAATTGTTACTGGGGTCAGCAGGGACATAACTTGTCTATAACGCCAACAGGTAATTTAGAAAAAGCGGAAAAACAAAAGCAACCTTTTGAAATTGCTGTCCAGAATATA
>NZ_JBXGGI010000055.1:0-10361 GCF_056854775.1 Mannheimia sp. | reverse complement strand
CGGGTGAAGCACTTCTGCACCGAAAGTCGCCATTTCTGCTGCTTCGTGAAATGCCATTGTATCAATACGTTGTGCATCTGGTACAACTCGTGGATCACTTGTGTAGATGCCCGGCACATCCGTCCAAATTAATACATCATTAGCATTTAATACTTCGGCTAATAAGGCGGCAGAGTAATCTGAACCACCACGACCTAGAGTTGTGGTTTTGCCTTCATCATCACGACCGATAAAGCCTTGAGTAACTACGATTTTACCTGCTTCAATAAGTGGTTTGATAACTTTATCGGATTGTTGTTGGGTTTTTTCGTCGTTTGGGGCAGCTTTACCGTAGTGGTTATCCGTCGCTACAATGTCTCGCACATCAACCCATACGGCTGGGTGTCCACGCTCAATTAGTAATTGGGTAAAGATTTTGGTGGACATCATCTCGCCGTGGCTGATTAATTCATCGCTTAATGCCGCAGAGGTCGCAAGGCTTGCAGATTCTGCTAGGGTTTCAATACGATCTAATAATTCGTCAATTTCAGCACGAACGCTGTCTTGGTGTTGCAGTTTTTCAATGATGTTGTATTGAATTTGGCGAACGGCTGTAATGATTTCATCACGTTTTTCTTTTTCACAACCATTTGCGAGCTCAACTAAATAGTTTGTAACACCGGCAGAAGCAGAAAGTACCACGACACGAGTGTTGGCATCTGCAATCACGATGTTTGCCGATGAGGTCATTGCATCAAAATTAGCAACGCTGGTACCACCAAATTTAGCCACAGAAAGATGAGACATAATAAAATTTCCTTAAAACAAAATAGATAAATGTTGTGTTAGGGGATATTCGGAAAGGAAATTTGAGTAGATTATACGGTTTGATTAGAGAACCAATTAATCAGAGCACTCCATTTAATATTTGCTATTAAATGACAGCTGATAGGATTCAACCTGCTCAGCCGATGTTAATTCCAGTCTAGTGAATTCACACCTCGGCAATCACTCCCATCACTTAATTTTCAAACGGTCCTAGTTACCTCAAATTAAGTTGCCTGAGTGTTGCACCTCTCCTGTAATGGCAATGCCATTACTCTTTTTTCAATGGATTGAAAAAACGGTATAGAAATACCTTTTTATCTGAGTTTTGTCAATGAATATTTGAAAAAACTTAGGGGGAGCAGTGAAAACAAGCGGTTATTTTTTCGTAAAATTTTACAAGAATTTGACCGCTTGAATAGTGAGTTTGAAATTTTACTCTAAAATTTTTTTTGAAATGGATCACAAAACTTAATTTAGGTGATTGTCTTTAAAATGCTTTTTTTCTATTCTATTTCTATTCAATATGAGTTAATTAATTGGAGGTTTGTATGAGTGTTTTAGGTTATCTACAAAAAATCGGTAGAGCCTTAATGGTGCCTGTGGCGGCTTTACCGGCAGCGGCACTATTAATGGGGATTGGTTATTGGATCGACCCGGACGGCTGGGGGGCAAACAGCCAGCTGGCAGCGTTACTGATCAAATCAGGGGCGGCAATCATTGATAATATGTCCATTTTATTTGCGGTGGGTGTTGCCTTTGGTATGTCTAAAGAAAAAGATGGGGCAGCAGCATTATCCGGCTTAGTTGGTTATTTAGTGATTACCACCTTGCTTGCACCGGGAGCGGTGGCTCAATTACAAGGCATTGCAGTCGATCAAGTACCGGCGGCATTCGGTAAAATTAACAATCAATTTATCGGGATTTTAGTGGGGGTGATTTCAGCGGAACTTTATAACCGTTTCTACCAAGTGGAATTGCCGAAAGCGTTATCCTTCTTTAGCGGTAAACGTTTAGTGCCGATTGTTGTATCGGTTGTGATGATCGTGGTTGCGTTTATTCTATTGTACGTATGGCCGGTGATTTTTGGTGGATTAGTATCTTTTGGTGAATCAATCAAAGATATGGGTTCAGTCGGTGCAGGTATTTACGCCTTCTTCAACCGTTTATTAATTCCTGTTGGTTTACACCACGCACTTAACTCAGTGTTCTGGTTTGATGTAGCAGGTATTAACGATATACCAAACTTCTTAGGCGGAGCGAAGTCGTTAGCGGAAGGCAAAGCGGTAGTAGGCGTAACAGGTATGTACCAAGCCGGCTTCTTCCCTGTGATGATGTTTGGTTTACCGGCAGCGGCATTAGCGATTTATCATAGTGCAAAACCGGCTAAAAAAGTGCAAGTTGCATCAATTATGTTTGCGGCGGCTTTAGCCTCATTCTTCACCGGTATTACTGAGCCACTTGAGTTTGCTTTTATGTTTGTAGCCCCTGTGCTTTATGTGGTGCACGCATTATTAACCGGTATCTCGGTGTATATCGCCGCTTCAATGGAGTGGATCGCAGGCTTTGGCTTTAGTGCAGGTTTAGTGGACTTAGTGTTATCCAGCCGTAACCCGCTTGCCGTTCAATGGTATATGTTGTTGGTGCAAGGTTTAGTGTTCGCTGTGGTTTACTATGCGTTATTCCGCATTGTAATTCGTGCGTTTAACTTAAAAACCCCGGGACGTGAAGATGATGTTGAGGCTCAAGCGGTCAATACCACATCTCATCAAGAAAGAGCAAAACAGTTTATTGATGCCTTAGGCGGTAAAGAAAACTTGCTCAATATTGATGCTTGTATTACCCGTTTACGTTTAACCTTAGCTGATGTGTCTAAAGTTAATGAGGCTCAATTAAAAGCCCTTGGCTCGAAAGGCAATATCAAATTAGGGGAAAATGCGTTCCAAGTGATTTTGGGAACAGAAGCGGAATTTGTTGCAGACGCAATGAAGAAACTTTAAAACTGAATCAATAAACAAGCGGTCAATTTTTCGCAAAATTTTGCAAGAAATTGACCGCTTGAATTTTATGCTTTTTTATTCGTTGGTGCTTGTTTATGAGCAGCCATTTTTTGGCGAATTTCACGGCGTTGTTTTGACAGTTCTGCGTTACGAATCATATAATCATCAACACGGTTTTCGTAGTCATCACGCATATTGGCAATAATAGCTCGAATTTCTTCAATAGACATTTCATCTGTAATGTATTGGGTTAGATTATCCAATAACAATACACGTTTTTGGTTATCACGAATTTTGCGATCGTTATCAGCAGTTTCTCGGTGTAATTTGTTTTTTAGACGATAAAGATGCACATATTCCAACATATCGTGGAATGATTTATTGACTTCAGACATAAAGACCTCTCTTAGTTGAGTTTTATTGAAAATAATTAAGTAAATCCTAGTCTTTTTCTGCCAATTCGTCAAAAAATTTTGTGTTAATTTTATGATTTAAATCTGTTATCAAAAAGTTCGTTAAATTTTGTAGTGATATTTAGCTTAAAAATGGTAATATCTTATCATTTATAGTTATTAAGGGATTTTGTTATGTCATCAAATATCGCTCCTCGTGAATTTGCTGCAATTGATTTAGGCTCAAACAGCTTTCATATGATTGTAGCCCGTATTGTGAATGGCTCAATTCAAGTCCTTTCTCGTCTTAAACGCCGTGTCCGATTAGCTGATGGGCTTGATGAAAATTTAATACTTAGTCAAGAAGCTATCGACAGAGGTGTCGATTGCTTGGCATTATTTGCTAAACGCTTAAAAGGCTTTTCTCCGGAGAATGTGAAAGTAGTCGGTACTTATACGCTACGAAGAGCTTCAAATAAACAAGATTTTCTTGACCAAGCAAAAGCGGTTTTTCCTTATTCTATTTCTATTATTTCGGGGCAAGAAGAAGCCCGATTGATTTATTCAGGGGTTAGCCACACACAACCTGAAACGGGTAGAAAGCTCGTAGTAGATATTGGTGGTGGTTCAACAGAAATTACCATTGGCGACAACTTTAATCCAATTCGGGCGGAAAGTCGTCATATGGGGTGTGTAAGTTTTGCTAAACGTTTTTTCCCAAAAGGTGAATTAACTATTGAGCTTTTTGATAGTGCTTATCAACTTGCAATGGAAAAAATTGAGGACTTGATGTGGGAATATCAAGAATTAGGCTGGGAACACGCACTGGGTTCTTCAGGCACAATTAAAACCGTTCATCAAGTTCTCATTGCTAATGGCTATCGTGATGGATTAATTACCGAGCCTCGTTTGCAAAAAATGATTGATTTATGTTTGGAATTTAAATCGTTACACGACATAAAAATGCGTGGGCTATTGGAAGAACGAGCAGATGTATTAGTGCCTGGTTTAGCTATTTTATTAGCACTTTTCCATACTTTTAAAATTGAGACTTTGCGTTATTCTAACGGTGCTCTGCGAGAGGGGGTGATGTATGGGTTGGAGAAAAGTTTCCAAGTAGGTGATATTCGCCAACGCACAGCCGAAGCTTTAGTTGAGCAGTTTGATTTAGATAAAAAACAAGCCGCAAGAGTGGAAAAAACAGCATTTATACTTTTTGACCAAATTAGATGTTGGAAAAATCGTCGCCAAATTGAAGATTTTCGTTCTATGCTGAAGTGGGCAAGTCTATTGCACGAAATTGGTATTGTAGTTAATCATAATAATGTTCATCGCCACTCCGCTTATTTGATTTCAAATAGAGATTTACCGGGTTTTGATTTTGAACAACAGACATTGTTAGCGGTGTTAATGCGGTATCATCTTAAAGGATTCAAACGTTCTGATATTCGTAGCATTAATCGCTACCAATATCGTGATATCTTAACCCTAGTTCGTTTATTTAGGTTAGCGGTGCTACTTAATCGTTCCCGTCAAGCCACGATTGAGCCAAAGCAGATTTTTCTTACTATTGAAAATAACGATTGGAATTTAGTATTTAATGAGAGCTTTTTAAGCCAGAACCCATTAGTATTAGCTGATCTAGAAGATGAGCAAAAGACATTATCTACGGCAGATCTTTCTTTAACTATTTCTTAATAAAGATAATCTTCATTCACTATTTTCATTAACGCCATTAAGGCGTTAATGATTTCCTTTGCTAATAAAATTTGATCTACTTCGCATTTTTGAAATTTTCTTATTGAGATTATTCTGTTAAGCCATTATTCTTCTTTTATTGGAGTATATCTTCATAAATGAGTGTTTGTGGAGTAATACGTCATAGCATATTTTATGAATAGTTTGAGGGAAATCTTATGTTATTAGCCGATTTATCATGAGATGATTACGCAAAATCATTACCACCTATATTTGCAAGACTTTGCGGCAAATTAAAAAGTTTAGATTTAGCTAATTTAGAACTGGGCTGGCAGGACTTAGAAGACGGTATTCGTATGAATGTGATGTCATTTGAAACCACTCCGGCAGAAGGTAAAAAAGCGGAAATGCACCGCAAATTTGTGGATATTCAATTATTGATTGAAGGTGAAGAGATGATTGAATACGGCTTAAGCCAGCCTGATTTATCAAAATATGATGAATACCGTGATGAAGATGACTACCAGCTCACCGATGCGATTGATGATAAAAATGAAGTTGTACTTAAAACAAATATGTTTGCTATTTTCTTACCTTACGAACCACATAAACCGGGTAATTCAGTAAATAGTAACAACGTATTAAAAAAATTAGTGGTAAAAGTACCTGTGGAATTACTATAGGAGGCGAAAATGTCTGCTAGAGGAAAAATTCTGAATACAATTAGTTCTCTACAAAGCAGTTTGACAAAAACGGAAAAGAAAATAGCAGCTGTAATTTTATCTCAACCTGAATTACTGAGCCAATGTTCTTTATCTGAAGTTTCGAAGCACTTAGATGTCGGTGAGGCAACGTTTATTCGTTTTTGTCGTACATTAGGATTTAAAGGCTATACCGATTTCAAATTGGAATTGGCAATAGAACTTGCTACTCAAAATCAAGATAAACGTGTTTTGTTAGATACAGATGTATCTGAAGGAGACACATCAAAAGATATTGCTAATAAACTAAAAAACAGCTTGGACAGTGCAATTAGTGAAACTATTAATCTACTTGATTTTGATGTACTGGAAAAAGTTGTACAAGAGCTACGAAAAGCCAAAAGAATATTTTTATTCGGTGTAGGCTCTTCAGGGCTAACGGCAGAAGATGCTAAGCATAAATTAATGCGTATCGGGCTACAAACTGATGCAGTAACCAACAACCATTTTATGTATATGCAAGCTGCTCTTGTTGAAGAAGGTGATTTAGTCATTGGTATAAGCCACTCGGGGTATTCTGAGGAAGTGGTGAAATCACTCCGTTTCTCTCGGGCTAATAAAGCTACTACAGTTGCAATTACGCATAACTTGCGTTCCCCTGTAACGGAAGAAGCAAATTATGTATTAATTAATGGTAATCGACAAGGGCATATGCAAGGAGATTCTATCGGTACAAAAATGTCGCAACTTTTTGTATTGGATTTAATTTACACCTTGTTAGTAAAAGCTGAGCCTGAAAATGCCTTAAAACAAAAACAAAAAACCTTAAACGTGATTTTAGAGCAGAGAGTTAAAGGCTAGACTTAAATAAGAAAACCTTTGGTTAATTTGATTAGCCAAAGGTTTTCTCATATTACAAGCGGTCTATTTTTTCTTAAATTTTACTAATTTTAATGCGACGCTTGAGCCAAAAATAACAATACAGGCAAAGCCCACTTGTGCCATAGAAATGCGTTCGCCGAGTACAATGTAAGCAATAATGGCAGTTGAAACGGGCATTAATAGCTCCAAGACTTGATAAGTTACCAGACCTTGAGTTTGGATTATATGAAATGTAAGCACCATTCCAGCAACAATAGCATAAATACCCACAGCCATTAGCGTGAATAAAAGCCAGCTTGGTGTTGCAAAAATTTCATTAATTTTGCCCGCTTGTAGGCTTAGTAACAGGCTTGAAATGGAGGTAGTTAATGAGGTTACACAGCTTAGCGTAAAAACGTTAAGCTCTCGGCTGAATTTAACGACTAAATTTTGAACATTGCGGATAATAATCGAAAGAAATAGAAAAAATGAGCCTAAAACAAACCCTTCTCCTACAGAAATAGTTTTGCCATACCAGACAAAGCCTAATGAACCAAGAATGGTTAAGACTGAGCCAAACCAAAAACGTTTATTTTTAATCCTTTCCCTTTCATCTTTAAAGAATAGAGCTGCAATGATTACACCGAAGGGCATTGCTAATACGCCAAAAATTGAGGCGGTAACTGCACTGGTAATTTTCACTCCTTTTAACCAAAAATACATATTGGCAGACATCATTAATCCGACAAATAACGCAATTGCAATCAGTTTCGGGCTTCTAACAAACTGAGTGAGTGATGAACGGAATTTCCATAGAATCAACAATAATAAGGCTACACCACCTACAAGAAATCTAACACCATTGTTATTAAGCGGATCAAAATGTAGGCTTAAAAATCGCAACAATACGATATTTAAACCAATACCCAAAACATAGAGCAGATTAGTGAAGATTAACTGATGAGAAAGAGGCATAAATTACATATAGCTCGGTTTAACACCGAGCGTTAAGGCATAAGAAATGTGCGTAGAATAGCAAGAAAGGTGGTTATTTTACAGCAGATTATGATGTTTTTTCATCAAGAGGGGTAATGTTGGTAGCTGATGCACCTCTATCGCCTTGTACTAATTCAAATTGTACTTTTTGCCCCACTTTTAATGAGCGATAGCCTTCTGTTTTGATTTCAGAAAAATGAGCGAAAATATCACCCTCACATACATCCGATGTAATAAAACCAAATCCTTGTACATTGTTAAACCATTTAACAATACCGATATCCATATAAATCTCCCTAAATAAATGAATGACGATAATCGGATTTTAAATAAAATGCTTAAAAGCTCAACTATCAAAGTGTGGAAATTAGACAGAGATCACAAAAATTCTTAGAAAATTGATGTTTCTAATCTGATGTTCCCATCTTCAACGACTATTGCTTTACCAAATTTTTTAACCATCGCTTCTTTCATTTTACTTTCATCTAAGGTGTAAACAGGTGTGCTGTTTAAAAAACCAGCTAATCCTTCTGCAAGCATCGGTAAGAACATTTGAAGCTCAGACTGATATTTGGCTGGCGTTGCAGACCAGCTCAGCAATCGTACATCTTTTAAGAATAATGCACCTCTTTGTGGATCGTAGTAGGGCGTAGTGTCCATATTTAAATGAATCGAAGCATCATATTTTTTGCCTCTGGCTTTTAAAATGCCATCCACTGCCCCTGAAATGGCAACTTTCTTTTCTTTTGTTCTACCAATTTGGCTAGTGAGTGAATGAAGGCGATAATCTAATTCAAATAACTGCGGAATACCGACTTTATCTTGAAGAGGTACTTTTTCACTTAATTTAGTTGCTAAATAATCATTAATTTCCTGTTCACTAATACTCAGCATATTGGCATTAACAGAAAGTATTGCGGCTGATGCAATAAATAAAGCGGTAAATTTACGTAAAATTTTCATAATTTATTCTTTAAAATTAGGTTTAATAGTTTAAACAAGGTAAAATGTACTTGGCTATCATAGCCCATATTTTATGTTAGGACATACAAAAAATGAAAAAATTCTTATTATGCGTTAGCATTTTAACTATTGTTGCTTGCTCATCAACTGGCGTTGGGGGTAATGTAGGAGTCGGTGGTGGCTCAAATGGTGTTGGAATCGGCTTAGGCGTTGGCACAGGCTTTAGATTCTAATTTGTAAATTTTTAGCGGTTTTTGACCGCTTTCACGAACTGTTTATTTGTGGATAGAAAATGAAGTACGAATTAAAAAAAACAAGTGGTAACGCTCGTCGTGGGCGTCTAACATTCAGCCGTCCGAGAGGAGAATTTCACGTTGAAACTCCCGCATTTATGCCTGTTGGAACATACGGCACAGTTAAGGGAATGACCCCTGAAGAAGTGGCGGCAACAGGAGCTCAAATTCTGTTGGGTAATACTTTCCATCTTTGGCTTCGTCCGGGTCAAGAAGTGATGAAAATGCACGGCGATCTGCACGATTTTATGCAATGGCACGGACCGATTTTAACCGATTCTGGCGGTTTCCAAGTGTTCAGCCTTGGCAAATTGCGTAAAATCAAAGAAGAAGGCGTTACGTTTCAAAACCCGATTAGTGGCGAGAAAATTTTCCTTTCGCCTGAAAAATCAATGGAGATCCAATACGATCTTGGTTCAGACATAGTAATGATTTTTGATGAATGCACGCCTTACCCGGCAACCTTTGATTATGCGAAAAAATCAATGGAAATGTCATTACGTTGGGCAAAACGCTCACGTGATCGCTTCGATGAATTAGAAAACCCAAATGCGTTATTTGGTATTATTCAAGGCGGAGTATATGAAGAACTGCGTAAGGTTTCAGTAGAAAAATTAGTTGAAATCGGCTTTGACGGCTATGCGGTGGGCGGTTTGGCAGTAGGCGAGCCAAAAGAAGATATGCACCGTATTTTAGAATACGTTTGTCCGCAAATTCCGGCAGACAAACCTCGCTACTTAATGGGCGTAGGTAAACCGGAAGATTTGGTGGAAGGCGTTCGTCGTGGTATTGATATGTTTGACTGTGTAATGCCAACCCGTAATGCTCGTAATGGTCATTTATTTGTTACTAACGGTATTGTAAAAATCCGAAACGCAAAATATCGTGAGGATACTGCACCGTTAGATCCGGAATGTGATTGCTACACTTGTAAAAATTACACTAAAGCCTACTTATATCATTTAGATAAATGTGGTGAAATTTTAGGGGCAAGATTAAACACCATTCACAATTTACGCTATTATCAACGCCTAATGGCAGAAATTCGCCAAGCCATTGAAGATGATCGATTTGATGATTTTGTAGTTGAATTCTATGCCCGAATTGGCAAAGACGTGCCACCTTTACAATCTGAAGTGAATAATCAGGAGTAACAAGGAGTTTATATGCAACAACTTGAACCGCAAACCTTTGCAAGCTGGGCTGAACCCATTGATATGTTGTATGCTTGCCATAGTAAAGTAAAAAGTTTCTGCAAACAATTGCAAATTTTGCCTGATTACCTTGAAAAGAATGGGGTAAACCAGGCAGTAAAAAATGATGTTCAGCAGATCTTAAACTACTTTAACATATCAGCTCCACTTCATCACGAAGACGAAGAAGATGATTTCTTTCCAGAGTTGATTAAAGTGCAGCCTAAAGCTCAAGCTGATGTGGATGAGTTAGAACGCCAGCACGTTCATTTGCATAAAAACTGGGACGATTTATCTGCACAGCTTGAAGCTTTGCTCGCAGGCGAACGAGAAAATGTCGATAGAGACTTAATCGAGCGTTTTGTGGCAGGTTATGATGTGCATATTGCGATTGAAGAGCCACTTTTCGAGCTAGGGCGTGAGTGTTTAGCAGAAGATAAGCTCTCGGCGATGGGTAAAA
>NZ_JBXGGI010000054.1:0-9957 GCF_056854775.1 Mannheimia sp. | reverse complement strand
CTCACCGTATTGTTTCGAGTGTCGGGCATATCCGCTCATTTAGTGTATTTTGTGCCATTTTTGCGATTGCTGCCCTTAGTCATATGATGGTGGATAATTTATGGATCTGGGGTGTGTTACGCATCATTTTGGGCTTCTGTCATTATAGTTTGTTGCTTTTAGTGGAAAGTTGGTTAAGCGAAAAAACGAATGTTGATACCAGAGGCAAAGTGCTTGCTACTTATAATATTATTTTCTACCTAGCCTTTATTTTAGGGGTGAGTTTATTAAGTTTAGAACTTAGCAGTCGAAACATTTTTACCTTATCGACCATTTTAGTAGTGATGTCGATGATCCCCATCGCTTTAACTAAAATGGTTCAGCCTGATATTCCAGCTCGTGAACGTATTAGCATTCCTAAACTATTTTCGATTTCGCCATTAGCCTTAGCTACCAGTTTTATTAGTGGAATGTTGGTCAATGGCTTTTTCACAATGGTGTCGGTATTTCTGCTGAAATTTAGCTTTTCACTAAGCGAAATTTCGCTTTATTTGATGATCTCGATGATTGGCGGTTTTATCAGCCAAATGCCGATGGCGATGTTATCGAATCGCATTGGCAGACGTAACGCCATTTTAGCCTGTGCAGTGGTCGGTACTCTTACTGCACTTATTGGGCTATTTGCAATTTTTCAAGAAAATTTGACCGCTTGGATACAATACATCATTGCCTTTTTATTTGGCTGTAGCCTATTTAGTTTATATGCGTTGAGTATCGCCCGAGCTAACGATGAATTGCCGAATAATATGAACACCGTTGAAGTTAGCAGAGGCTTGCTATTTTGCTATGGTTTAGGGGCATTGGTTGCTCCACCGCTTATCGGTTTTGCGATGAGCCTGTCTGCTGAGTACGGTTTTTATGCACTCTTTGGTCTGTTTTCACTTATTTTATTCATTTGTGCTGTCAGAACTAAACCTGTTCCGAAAGCGGAGCGTGCAGAGATGCAATACGCCACACCTATTGCTACCGCAAGCCCGATTGAAGAAATTGAATTAGTTGAGGAAGAACTTATTCCATTTGATGAAGAGGTAGTGCAAGAATACCAAGCTCAGCTTGAAACATTTGAAGAAGAGCAGCAAACAGAAAACGAAAATATTGAGCCGGATGAAGAAAAATCTCAGGATAGTCTAACGAATAGCGAAAACAGTAAGGTTTAATTTTTCTTTGTTTTGTGCTAGAATTATTGTGCTTTTATTCCCCATTTGTAAGGGAAATAATAAGCAAATTGCAAAATTTTAATCAAAAAAGACCGCTTGTAAGCGGTTTTTTCATTCTCAAACTCAACAAGTAATCTCTCGTATGGATTACCACTGTAAGGATTTATTATGCCAATTATTACTTTACCGGACGGTTCACAACGTTCATTTGACAACCCGGTTTCCGTAATGGAAGTTGCCCAATCAATCGGTGCAGGTTTAG
Source organism: Mannheimia sp. (assembly GCF_056854775.1). Lineage (NCBI taxonomy): Bacteria > Pseudomonadati > Pseudomonadota > Gammaproteobacteria > Pasteurellales > Pasteurellaceae > Mannheimia > Mannheimia sp. The sequence continues at coordinate 8,499 of NZ_JBXGGI010000054.1, read as the reverse complement.
CGAAAGCAACCATTGCCGGTCGTGTAAACGGCGAACGCCGTGATGCGTGCGACATTATCAGCCAAGACAGCACTCTTGAAATCATTACCGCAAAAGATGAAGATGGTTTAGAGATCATTCGCCACTCAACGGCTCACTTATTAGGGCACGCAATCAAACAATTATTCCCCGATGTGAAAATGGCTATCGGTCCGACCATCGAAAACGGTTTCTACTATGATGTGGATTTAGACCGTTCTTTAACTCAAGAAGATTTAGATGCAATTGAAAAACGTATGTTGGAATTAGCGAAAACCAACTACGATGTGGTAAAACGCCCGGTAACGTGGCAAGAAGCCCGTGATACTTTTGAAAAACGTGGCGAGCCGTACAAAATGGCAATCTTAGATGAAAACATCGAACGTACCGCAACCCCTGCGTTATATCATCACGAAGAATATATTGATATGTGTCGTGGTCCACACGTACCAAATATGCGTTTCTGCCAACACTTCAAACTGCAAAAAGTAGCAGGAGCTTACTGGCGTGGTGATAGCAAAAACAAAATGTTGCAACGTATTTACGGCACGGCTTGGGCAGATAAAAAACAGTTGAGTGAATATTTAACTCGTTTAGAAGAAGCGGCAAAACGCGACCATCGCCGTATTGGTAAAGCATTAGATTTATATCATATGCAAGAAGAAGCACCGGGTATGGTGTTCTGGCACAATGATGGTTGGACGATTTTCCGTGAATTAGAAACTTTCGTGCGTACCAAATTAAAAGAGTACGATTACCAAGAAGTAAAAGGTCCATTTATGATGGACAGAGTGCTTTGGGAGAAAACAGGGCACTGGCAAAACTACGCGGATTTAATGTTCACCACGCAATCTGAAAACCGTGAATATGCGATTAAGCCGATGAACTGCCCGGGGCACGTTCAAATCTTTAATCAAGGTTTGAAATCTTACCGTGATTTACCAATTCGTATGGCAGAGTTTGGTTCTTGCCACCGTAATGAGCCATCCGGTTCTTTACACGGTTTAATGCGTGTACGTGGTTTTACCCAAGATGATGCCCATATTTTCTGTACTGAAGAACAAATTGAGTCTGAAGTAACAAGCTGTATCAAAATGGTGTACGATATTTACAGCACATTTGGTTTTACTAACATTGCAGTTAAACTTTCAACCCGTCCGGAAAATCGTATCGGTGATGATGCAATGTGGGACAGAGCGGAAGAAGGCTTAGCAAACGCACTTCGCAACAATGGTTTAGAGTATCAAATCCAAGAAGGCGAAGGTGCATTCTACGGTCCGAAAATTGAGTTTGCACTTCGTGATTGCTTAGGTCGTGAATGGCAATGTGGTACAGTGCAATTAGATTTCGCCCTACCGGGTCGCTTAGAAGCTTCTTATGTGGCGGAAGATAATGGTCGCCGTACACCCGTGATGATTCACCGTGCAATTCTTGGCTCTATTGAGCGTTTCATCGGTATTATTACCGAAGAATACGCAGGTTTCTTCCCAACTTGGTTAGCCCCTGTGCAAGCAGTGGTAATGAATATTACCGACAGCCAAGCAGATTATGTGCAACAAGTAGTGAAAACCTTAAGCGATGCAGGGATTCGTGTGAAAGCTGATCTTCGTAATGAAAAAGTTGGTTTCAAAGTGCGTGAACACACCTTACGCCGTGTGCCTTATATGCTTGTTTGCGGTGATAAAGAGATCGCTGAAGGCAAAGTATCAGTGCGTACTCGCAAAGGTGCAGACTTAGGCACTTACCTCGTTTCAGACTTAGTGGACATTCTGAAAAACCAAATTAAAGCTCGAGAGTTGGCTTTACTAGGCGAAACACAAGACTAATTATAGTTTTAAAGATGAACACCCTCAAAAGCGATTGCTTCTGAGGGTGTTTTTTATTCAAGAGAGAATCTAATTGGTACGGTAACTGAAGGTGGGAAACCTGCCGGTGGCGGTGGCATACTCACTGCCTGTGCACTTTTTACCGCTGCATTATCCAAATTACTGTTACCCGATGAATTTACTACAGAAACATTTGAAATTGCACCAGATGAGGTAATGGTAAATTTAATGGTTACCGTGCCTGTTTTCCGCATCATCTTTTCACGCTGAGGGTATGAATTATTTGCCTTGCGTTGTAACGCACGCTGTAATGCGGTTTTATAGGCTGAAAGTTCGCTTGCATTGCCCCCTGTTACGTTACTCCCTGTCGTAGAGGTTGAATTCAATGAGCCACCTTTTTGTCCGCCTACAACGCCTGAAACCATTTTTTCGCCTTGTACAGCATTTGGAGTGGCTTTTGCAACAATACCTTGTTTTACCTCAGGACCACGCTCTAATGCTTTGATCGGTTTTTGCTGAGGCTTTTCTGGCTCTTTTGGCTTCTCTTTACGTTTTTCTTCTTTTGGTTTTTCTTTTTTCTCTTTTGGACGTTCTTTACGTTTTTCTTCCTTTGGCTTTTCCTTTTTCGGTTCTTCTTTTTTCGGTTTTAGCGTTGGATCAGGAATAGCTTCAGGTTCAGGTTTTGGCTCGGGTTGAGGCTCTGGTTCGGGTGTTGGAGCAGCTTCCTTTACTTCTTCAATAGGATCAGGTGAAACTGCCACCTGTGGTTGCTCTAATAAAGCAGCAACCATTTCCATTGAAAGCGAATTTTGCTCTGCCGCTTTTTCGATTTTTTGCTCATTAAGTAAAGCAAAACTACCACCAATCAATGCACCGTGAATGGCTAGTGAGGCAATTAATCCGATTCGAGAATGGTGTTTTTTCATCTCTCTTATCCTATTAAGGCGTTATTGGTGCTTGATTAGGCGAGGCTGGCGTATTAGTAGCTGGTGTAGCAACGGTTTCTTTTTTAGTAATAATTGCCACATTTTTGATCTCATTTGCAGATAAAACATCAGTTAATTCCACAAATTTTTCAAAAGCAACTGCACCATCGACTTTAAGCGAAACTTTTTGGCTTTTATCCCAAGTTGAAACCTCTGCCACAAGCTGCTCTTTTGTGATAGGTTTATCATTAAAGAAAAATTCATTGTTTTCAGTAATGGTTAAAAGTTTCGCAAGTTCATCTGCTTGCATTGGCTGTGTTGTTGTCGCTTTTGGTACATTCACTTGAATTTTACCTTGTGAGATAAAAGAGGCTGTAACTAACACGATAGCCAACAATACCAACATAATATCAATAAATGGGATGATGTTGATTTCATCAAATTTTTTCATCTTTATGCCTTCTTAATTTGCAAAAAATAGAGGAAATTAGACCGCTTGATGATTTTTAGCCTGTAGAGCTAACCATTTCAACTTGTTTTCTTCTACTTTACGACCAAAACCGTTATAGAACACCATTGCAATAATCGCTACTAAAATACCTGCGGCAGTTGCTTTTAATGCTAAGGAAAGATTTACCATAATAGCGGCAGCATCAATATCGCCACCTGATTGTCCTAAGTTGTAGAAGGTGAGAAGAATACCAATAACTGTGCCTAATAGCCCGATATAAGGTGCATTTGAGCCAATAGTAGAAAGGGTAGTTAGGTTGTGGGTTAAGTCGATTTCTAATTCTTCCAAAGTGCTATATTTGGAAATATCCACTTTTGAATAGAACATAATACGTTCAATTGCTTTCCACACGCAAATAACGCTTAATAAGCCTAGTAAGCCTAAAATAACGAAGTCTGTATAACGTTCTAAAAAATGAAAAAGTTGATTCATATAAAACCTCAAATAAAAAATGGATAAATCTTGCATTTGAAAATAGTTCGCAATTATATAAGACAAACATCAATTTTTCAACTTGAAATAATCGCCGATACCTTCGCTATTTTGTGGTATAGTTTCGCCATTTTTGAGGATAAATTATGACTGATATTACATTTAAAGAAATTACTCCCCAGCAAGCGTGGGAGATGATTGAAAACGACGGTGCGGTACTTGCCGATGTGCGTGATGCTCGCCGCTATGTTTATAGCCACCCACAAGATGCTTTTCATTTAACTAACCAAAGCTACGGCAAATTTTTAGATGAAGTTGATTATGATGATCCTGTTGTTGTCATTTGTTATCACGGGGTGAGTAGCCAAAGTACCGCTCAATTTTTGATTGAGCAGGGATTTGAAAACGTTTACAGCGTAAAAGGTGGTTTTGAAGCGTGGGAAAGAAACGGGCTACCTATTGAAACCTCTTATTAATTCTACAATATAAAATGTAATTTCTAGCTTAAAGAAGGTTTTTATGGACTATTTGGTAAATGTAAACGAACAAAATTTTAGTGAAGTGTGGAGTGCCGCCGGGCAAATGCCTACAGTGTTCCATTTTATTTCTCCCCGTGAGGTTGCCTCGCTAGAAATGGATGCCTTACTCCGCCGTATTGCGGATGAAAATCCACAGCAATTTTTGTTGGCAACGATTAACTGCGATGAACAGCAGACATTAGCCGCACAGTTTCGCATTCAACAAATTCCAACGCTTTATCTCTTCTCGAACGGTCAGCCGATTGATGCTATTCAAGGTGCGGTAAGTGAGCAAGAGTTGCGAATTCGGCTTGCCAACATTCTGCCGAAAGAGGAAGATCTTAAATTTCACCAAGCCTTAGAGCTTCTACAAGATCAACGTTACGATGAAGCATTGCCTCTATTAAAAGCAGCTTGGGAAATGACGGACAAGAAAAACAGCGATTTTGCTTTGCTCTATGCTGAAACTTATATCGCAATGAAAAATGTTGAACCAGCTCGCGAAATCTTAAAAGCGATTCCAATTCAAGACAGAGACAGCCGCTGGCACGGTTTGCAGGCTCAAATCGAGTTATTAGAGCAGGCGAGTGAATCCCCCGAGTTGCAACAGTTGCAAGCTGATTATGCTCAAAGCAAAACACCTGAAATTGCGATTAAACTGGCTAATCAATTACACCAAGCTCACAAAAATGAAGAAGCTTTAACGCTCTTATTTGATTGGTTGAAGTCAGATTTGAATGTATCAAACGGCGAGCTGAAAAACCAATTTTTAGCTATATTATCAGCACTTGGAACAGATCCTATTGTGCCTAAATTCAGAAGACAGCTTTATTCTCTGTTGTATTAATGAAATGAAAATGCCGTAATTGATTACGGCATTTTTGTTTGTGAATTTAGATTATTCAGCCTGCTCTTGTTTAAGTTGAGCAGCTTCATTGGCTTCTTTTAAAATTAACTCTAAGCTATCACCGGCTGAGGCTGCTACCACCGCAGCAAAAGCTCCCTCCACTAAAGGTGCGTAGCTGATAACCACTTTTTCGGCAATTTCCGGCTCGAGTAAATCAATGGCGGTTTGGGTACTTAATACTGCACTGCCTAAATCGACAAAAACAATCACACCATCAGGTGTAAAGACCGATTCAATCGCCTGCATAATTTTAACAGCGTCAGTGCCGATCGGATTCTCCGCATCATCAATTCCCCCTGCAACAGCAATCTGACAACCACTTTGAGCCATTTGTGAAAGAATTTCTGCAACTCCTTCAGCCAGTTTTGCACTATGGGAAACAATTACTAAATTAACCATTGTAGCTCCTTATTGCACTGCATCTGCTAAGGCTTTAAAAATGTAATAACTCGATGTTGCTCCCGGATCTTGATGCCCTGCACTTCGTTCTCCCAGATAGCTGGCTCGTCCTTTTTTAGCAATAAGTGGAATCGTTTGATTTGCAAAATATTCTGCTTTTTCGACCGCTTGTAACAAAATTGAGCCAATCGATTGAGAGGTATCCGCTTTTTTTAGCTCTTCCAGCAAAGGCAACCACAGATCGCACATTGTTTTGTCGCCAATTTCTGCTTTCCCTCGTTGCACAATGCCTTCAACCCCTTGATCTAAACAGAGTAGCAGATCTGAAAAGCTGAGAGCTTCTTTTGCATTTGTGCTTTGAGCAGCTTTAATGAAAAATGTACCGTAAAGTGGACCGCTTGCACCGCCAACTTGTGAAAGTAAGGTCATTCCGACCGTCTTTAAAATTGTGCCGATGTCTTTGTCTTCCACCGTTTTAGCTTTTTCAATTGCTTTGCTAAAGCCACGCTGCATATTCAAGCCGTGATCTCCATCACCGATAACGGTATCCAACTCGGTCAAATAATCACGCTTTTCGTCCATTACTTGTTGGCATAATTCAAGCCATTTTAAAATTTGTTGTTTTGATATTTTCATACTTTTCCCTTCAATGTGATTATTCGCCCCAGCGTAATGCAGGTGTATTAACCGGTGCATCCCATAATTGTAGAATATCATCATCGGCTTTGAGTAAGGTGATTGACATTCCTTGCATATCCAGTGAGGTACAATAAGAACCGACAAGGCTACGTTCAATAGTTAAACCAAAAGCGTGGCTCTCTTTTTCAAGGGCATCATAAACTGCGTAAAGTTCTGAAAGCGGCACCGAGCCAAGATTATTCACAAGAGCGATAACACGGTCGCCTTTTTGTAAGGCTTGCTTATTTTCTTCCACTTCATTCCATTGATGATTTTGATTATCCCAATGGCGAATTGTACGAGTGTAATCGCCGTGAGCAATTAAAGTTTCAAACATCTGTTTTACGGTTTTATCTAAATTCTCAAACGGACGGCGTTCAATGCCTGGTTCGCCGTGAATACCCACACCAAACTCCATTTCATTTTCTGCTAAGGTAAACGATGGCTTACCTGCGGCAGGAACGGTGCAAGCACCTAGTGCAATGCCGATTGAATGCCCATTATTATTGAGTTTGTTACCAAGTTGAGCCAGTTCGGTTAAGGAATAGCCTTTATTTGCCGCTGCCCCAAGTAATTTTTCAATTAGCACGGTATTGGCAACTCCTCGGCGACCGGCGGTATAGAGGCTGTCTTTTACTGCCACATCATCATCAACCAATACCGTTGCCACTTGCACACCACTATCTGCCAATAATTCAGTTGCGGTTTCAAAATTTAGCACATCACCAGTGTAGTTTTTGATGATTAACAAAACGCCTTCGCCACGATCTAGTGCTAAACCACATTCAAACATTTGGTCTGGCGTTGGTGAGGTGAAAATTGCTCCCGGGCAAGCCCCATCAAGCATTCCTTTTCCAATAAAACCGGCGTGCATTGGCTCGTGTCCGCTTCCACCGCCTGAAATTAAAGCGACTTTCGGTTGATTACTTGGTGGTGTGCGATAAATATAGACAGGTTCTTTATTTAATATTAAGTCAGAATGTGCTTTTACGAAACCGGAGAGTTGTTCATCTAACACGGTTTCAATTGAATTAATAAGCTTTTTCATAAGTTTTCTCCTTTTAGAAGCGAGTGAAGTTGTTCTAATCTACAGGAAAAATGCTGATATTTCTGTTAAGTTTGTCACAAAATCAAAAAAATGTGAGCGAAAGCGAAAATGGAGTTAAATGTGAATTTAAGATAAAATAGAGGCTAATTTCATTCAGAGGATTGATTATGACAACTAAACACGCAAAACTTTTAATTTTAGGCTCAGGTCCTGCTGGCTATACCGCTGCGGTGTATGCCGCTCGTGCTAACTTAAACCCTGTGTTAGTAACAGGTATGCAACAAGGTGGGCAATTAACCACTACTGATGAAATCGAAAACTGGCCGGGTGAATTTGAGCATACTACCGGCACGGAATTAATGAATAAAATGCTCAAGCACGCCGAAAAATTTGAAACTGAAATTGTGTTTGACCATATCCACAGTGTAGATCTTTCTAAACGCCCATTTACCTTAAAAGGTGATTTAAACACTTTTACTTGTGATGCATTAATTATTGCTACAGGGGCATCGGCAAAATATTTAGGCTTGCCGTCTGAGGAAAAATTCAAAGGCAGAGGTGTTTCCGCTTGTGCAACTTGTGATGGTTTTTTCTATCGCAATAAACCTGTTGCGGTAGTTGGCGGCGGCAATACCGCGGTTGAAGAAGCATTATATTTAGCGAATTTAGTGAGCGAAGTGCATTTGGTTCACCGCCGTGATAGCTTCCGTGCCGAGAAAATTTTATTAGGTCGCCTACAAAAACGTATTGAAGAAGGCAAAATCATTCTGCACACCGACCGCACAGTAGAAGAAGTGTTAGGTGATAATATGGGCGTAACCGGTTTACGTTTAAAATCGACCAAAGAAGAACTGACCGAAGAAATCAAAGTTGATGGTTTCTTCGTAGCAATTGGGCACGCACCGAATACTGGCATTTTTGAAGGGCAGTTAGAGCTTGAAAATGGCTATATCAAAGTGAAATCAGGCTTGGAAGGCAATGCCACAGCTACTTCTGTGGAAGGTGTATTTGCAGCAGGTGATGTGATGGATCACAACTACCGCCAAGCCATTACTTCAGCCGGCACAGGCTGTATGGCAGCCCTTGATGCGGAACGTTTTTTAGATGCTCAAGAAGCATAAGGAACTGTAATGAATTTTACCGTGATTATTCCGGCACGTTATGCCTCTAGCCGCTTGCCTCGCAAGCCGTTATTGGATATTGCCGGCAAACCGATGATCCAACACGTTTGGGAAA
>NZ_JBXGGI010000053.1:0-17787 GCF_056854775.1 Mannheimia sp. | reverse complement strand
CCGACATATGAGCTGGCTGCATTGTATGTGGGGCGTAGGGGCATCTATTGGTCCGCATATTTTAGGTATTGCACTCTTGCAAGGTCGAGGCTGGGAAGGTGGCTATTACACGATTTCTCTATTACAAATCGGGCTAACGGTTATCTTATTTTGTTCTCTACCTTTTTGGAAATCTCGCAAGAAAACCGCTGCGGAAATGAATGAAGCCGCAAAACCGGTCAGCCTAAAAGAAGCCATTAAAATTCCGGGTGTGAAGTACGGCATTTTAGCCTTTATCGGCTACTGTGGTGTAGAACAAACTGCCGGGCTTTGGGCGAGTAGCTATTTTGTGATGGTAAAAGAAGTTGGCTTAGAACAAGCTGCCGCCTTTGGCAGTATCTTTTTTATTGGCATTACGGTTGGGCGAGGCATTAGCGGCTTTCTCACGTTAAAATTAAATAATCATCAAATGATTAAACTGGGTTTTGGTTTAATTCTGATCGGTATTGCAATGCTTTGTTTACCTTTCGGAAAATATGTAACCCTTGTCAGCTTAATTATTATCGGGCTAGGTTGTGCCCCTATTTTCCCGTGCTTAATTCATTCCACACCTGAATTTTTCGGGGAAGATAAATCTCAGGCGGTAATCGGTATTCAAATGGCAAGTGCTTACGTGGGGGTGCTTTTACTACCGCCGCTGTTTGGTTTGATCGCAAACGCTATTTCCATTCAATTATTACCGTTTTATCTGTTAGTAATTCTGACTCTTTTGGTTTATGCCTACCGCAATTTGCGACGAAAAACGGTAAAATAAACAACACAAGCGGTCGAATTTTGAGATTTTTTTGCACATTTATCGACTATTACCTATTGTTACTATAGTTTAAGTAAATTAAATCTATTGATCCTACTCAAAATATTAGTGGATGTTTTGGCTCATAATAAAATCTCCTGTACCTATTATTGATTATTAAGGGGTTTATTATGAAGAAATATCTATTTTCAGGGCTTGCTTTAGCTGCTATCGGATATTTTGGGTTAGTGGGATACGCAACGTATTTTGATAAAGCGAATTCAGAAAAATTAATGGCGACAACTGCAGCAGAATTACCGCAATCGCATAAATCGGTATTAGGTGTAATGTATAAAAATGGTTGTCAATATTGCCATTCACCGAATGCTGAACTGCCGGGCTACGCGAAATTTCTTATTGCAAATCAAATTATTGCGAGTGATATTGAAACCGGAAATCGCTTTTTCCGTTTAGATCAGATGATTGAAGGAATGAAAGATCCAAGTAAATTATCTGAGGCAGATTTAGCGAAACTTGAGCAAGTTATTCGTAACGATGAAATGCCTGCGGCGAAATATATCCATATTCACTGGGGATCTCGCCCTGATGAAGCAGAACAGAAAGTGATTTTAGATTGGATCGAAGAGCAACGTAAAACACATTTCTTACCAGAAGGAGTGGAAGGCGTAAATGCGAAAAACCTTGTGCAACCTATTCCAAACAGCTTACCAACCAACCCTAAAAAAGTGGCATTGGGTAAAGATCTTTACTTAGATGGTCGTTTATCGGCAGATGGTTCTATCAGTTGCCACTCTTGCCACTTACTAGCACAAGCTGGTGTAGATAATTTACCGGTAGCGGAAGGGATTCACGGACTAAAAGGTGGCATTAATGCTCCAACCGTATTTAATGCCGCATTAAACAAATGGCAATTCTGGGACGGGCGTACGAAAACGCTTGCTGATCAAGCAAGCGGTCCACCAACCAATCCTGTCGAAATGGGATCGAAGAGCTGGGACGAAATTGTAGCGAAATTTGATAAAGATGAAGAGTTCAAAAAACGTTTCTTTGAAGTTTATCCACAGATTTCCGAAGCAAATCTCACTGATGCAATCGGTGAATTTGAGAAAACCTTATTAACTCCAAATAGTGCGTTCGATAAGTTCTTAAAAGGTGATGAAAATGCTTTAACGGTAGAGCAAAAACGAGGCTACGAGCATTTCAAAAATGCAAAATGTGATACTTGCCACACCGGTAGCTTAATGGGCGGGCAATCCTTTGAATATATGGGCTTGTATGGCGATTACTTTAAAGATCGTGGCACGGCAATGACTGATGCGGATCAAGGTCGTTATGCTCATACTAAAGATCCGCACGATATGCACCGTTTCAAAGTACCAACTTTGCGTAATGTTGCTTTGACCGCACCTTATATGCACGATGCCGGTGCAAAAGACTTAAAAGAAGCGGTGCGTATTATGGGCAAATATCAAAGCAATAAAAACTTCACGGATACAGAGTTAAACGAAATTGTCTCATTCCTTGAGTCTTTAACCGGGGAATACGAAGGTAAGTTACTCACTAATGAAAAAATGAAGTAATTATTGCAAACTGACAAGCGGTAATATTTTGTAAATTTTTTACCAAATATTACCGCTTGTAACCTATTCAAAATGCTCTAACCCATACTGATACAACGCATTTTTCTTATAACCAAAAGTTTCTGCCACAATCGCTGCCGCTTTTTTCAGTGGCAATTCTTGGCAGAGGAGTTCAAGCAGTTTGATTGCTTGGCTGGAAAATTCTTCCTCAAGATTTTGCTGTTTTCCTTCAACAATCAGCACAATCTCGCCTTTAATGCGGTTGCTGTCTTCATTTAGCCATTCAATTAAATTGCCGAGTTGCTCGCCGTGAATGGTTTCCCACGTTTTAGTAATTTCACGAGCCATCACCACATAACGCTCTTCGCCAAAGACCTGCTTCATATCTGCCAAGGTGTCTAAAATGCGATGGGTGGATTCATAAAAAATCAACGTGCGAGGCTCATTTTCTAATTCCGCTAATTTATCGCAACGAGCCTTTGTTTTAGCAGGTAAGAACCCTTCAAAACAAAAACGGTCTGATGCTATGCCGGAGGCACAAAGTGCGGTTACAGCGGCACAAGCCCCCGGCACCGGTACCACTTTTACCCCTGCTTGGCGGCAGTGGCGAACGAGGTGGAAACCGGGGTCGCTAATTAGTGGTGTGCCGGCATCTGAAATTAAGGCGATATTTTCGCCTTTTGCTAATTTTTCCACTAAAACGACCGCTTTCTGCTGTTCATTGTGGTCGTGCAGGGCAAAAAATGGCTTTTTGATGCCGTAATGACTAAGCAGTAAGCCACTGTGGCGAGTGTCTTCAGCGGCAATTAAATCAACGCAGCCAAGCGTATCTAATGCACGTTGGGTAATATCACCTAAATTGCCGATAGGCGTGGCAACAATATATAAAATTCCGTAGTCCGGATTGATTTCAGATGAATTTTGTCTGTTTTTCATTTGCTTTTAGCTCATTTGATAAGTAAGATTTCATCATTAAATTTAGCACATTATATTCTATCGAGGAAAATACAATGGCAACTATTTTAAACCAAACAATGAAAAAGGCATTCGTGCCAACTGCAATTGCATTATTCATTTCTGCCTGTACATCGGTAAACCCAATCACCGAATCTATCAAAGATGAGGCTTATTCAAGCTCAGAGTTCTATATCAATAAAGCCGATCAAACTAAAGCCAAAGAAGATAAAATTTCATACCAGCTTCTCGCCGTACGTAAATTAATTGATGAAAATAAAGAATATGAAGCACAAAATACCTTTAGTGAAATTCAAGTGGCTGAAATGAATGACGTGCAGAAATTAGAATATGCATTAGTTTCTGCACAACTTGCGGCTTTACAAGGTAAAAATGAAATGGCGATTAGCCAGTTAAAAGCGGTTCAACCGCCTTTATTAAGCCCTGCACAGCGTTTACGCTATATTCAAACACAAGCCCGTATTGCGGCAAATCAGAATGATGCAATTGGTATTGTACGTGCGAGATCGCAGTTAAATGCTTACTACAAAATGAACCGCGAACGCCAAGAAAATAACGACATTATTTGGCAAACTTTGCGTGATGCTAATCGTGGAATGCTGGAAAGAACAGTGCCTGAAGCCGGTGAAATGGAGCTTGCAGGCTGGTTAGCATTAATTAATATTTATAACCAAAATGTAACTACACCTGCTCAAATGCCACAGGCAATTAATAATTGGAAAAACCAATATCCAAACCACAGTGCGGTTACGGTTATGCCAACTGAATTACAAGGTGTGAATAATTTCCAACAAACGCAGTTAAATAGTGTTGCATTGTTATTACCGCTTAGTGGCGATGCTCAAATTTTAGGCGATATTATTCAGCGTGGTTTTAATGATGCGAAAGCAGATGATCCAACAGCAGTTCAGACGTTTGATACAAGCTCATCTGATGTAAATTCATTAATTGCCCAAGCAAAACAACAAGGGGCAAATATTATTGTTGGACCGTTGCTGAAATCTCGGGTAGATGAAATGCTATTGAGCCCGGAAATTCAAAATATTAACGTGTTAGCTCTAAACGCAACGGAAAATGCACGCAATATTGCTCAAGTCTGTTACTACGGCTTATCGCCGGAGTCTGAAGCTCAAGCAGGGGCGGAGAAAATGTACCGTGATGGTCATCGAGTGGCTATTGTTGCAGCTCCACAAGATGATTTCGGCAACCGCTCAGCGGAAGCCTTTGCAAAACGTTGGCGTCAGTTAAGTGGCACTGATGCTGATGTACGTTATTATAATCAACCGCTTGATTCTGTTGCTTCTATTCAAAATGCAGGCATAACTAAAGCTGGTTTGTATGTATTAGGCGGTGCAGAACAAGTGGTAGAAATTAAACAAGGTATTGATAGTTCTAACTTAAAAGATCGCTTGGTAATTTATACTTCATCACGCAGTAACTCGCCAAATAATGGCATTGATTTCTATACGGCAATGGAAGGTGTAAAATTTAGTGAAGTGCCATTATTGGCAGATACTACATCAAGCGAATACCAAAAAGCAGAGAATTTAGCCAATAGTGATTTCTCAATGATGCGTTTATATGCAATGGGGGCTGATGCGTGGTCGCTTGCTACGAAGTTTAACGAGTTCCGTCATATTCCGGGCTATAAAATTTCAGGATTAACCGGAGAATTGAAAGCCGGACAAAATTGTAATATTGAACGTAGTTTATCTTGGTTGCAATATCAAAATGGGGCTATTCAACAGGCTTATTAATAAACGAGAACAAGGCTCTTTTTATGAACAAAAAGCCCGAGTGTTTTTAGAACAGCAAGGGCTTCGTTTTGTTGCCGCTAACCAACATTTTAAAGGCGGAGAGCTGGATTTGATTATGCAAGACGGACAAACGATTGTTTTTGTCGAAGTTCGTCAGCGTAAAAGTGATCGTTATGGTTCGGCAGTTGAAAGCATTGATTACCGAAAACAACAAAAATGGCAAAATGCGGCGAATATGTGGCTACTCAAACAACATCAAAGTTTAGAAACTGCAAACTGCCGCTTTGATGTGGTTGCTTTTGATGGAAGCCAATCCCCATTATGGATTCCTAACTTTTTAGGTTAGATTAAGATGTTAAATAAAATCCAAGATAGATTTACCGAAAGTATACAAACCCAAATTTCTGCAGCAGAATTATTACCGACTAAATTGAGTGAAGCAGCAAACCGCATTGTGGCGTGTTTATTGCGTGGCGATAAAGTGATTGTGTGCGGGCACGGGCGTTCTTACGGCAATGCGGCTCTGCTGGTTAGCCACTTAATTCATCGCTATGAGCTGGCAAGACCGAGCTTTTCTGCGGTGCAATTACAAATTAACGGCATATTAGCCAGTGTTTTTGCACAAGATAATGAGCTGGATTCAATTTATAAAAAACAATTACAAGCGGTTGCAAAAGAGGGGGATCTCTTCATTGTTTTTTCGCCTGTGGGAAATGAAGAGTGTATATTGCAAGCCATTCATACGGCTAAAAGTCAGCATTTAGATTTAGATATTATTGCTTTAACAGGAAGTAATAATGACCACACACTCGGATTATTAGATGAAAGTGATATTGAAATTTCAGCTCCCTCAACCAATGAGTTGAGAGTGATTGAAAGCCATCATTTTTATACTAATTTACTCTGTGAACTTATCGACCATTTACTTTTCTCGTAAGGAGAGATTATGACGTACTTAGCAAAAAAACTGCTTAAAGCAGGTTTACTCACTTTTGGCTTCCTGTCTTTACAAGGCTGTATTACCACCGCAGTAGTAACTTCAGCAGCAGTGGCAACCAAAGTGGCTACTGACCCACGCTCAACAGGCACACAGGTTGATGATGAAATTTTAGAAGAAAAAGTGGCTTACAACATCAATAAAGACGAACAAATTAAACAAGAAGCCCGCATTAATGTAGTGGCTTACAACGGTAAGGTGTTATTAATTGGTCAAGCACCGAGTATGGACGTAGTGGAAAATGCTAAAAACCTCGCCGCAGGAGCAGAAGGGGTAACGGAAATTTATAACGAAATCCGACAAGGCGAAAAAATCGGCTTTGGACAGATTACACAAGATAGCTGGATTACCACTCAAGTTAAATCTAAACTATTAGTGAATGGCGAAGTAAAAGCGACAGAAGTAAAAGTGGTTACCGAAAACAGCGAAGTTTTCTTAATGGGTAAAGTAAGCCAAGCTCAAGCTGATGCTGCTGCCGAAGCTGCTCGCAATGTGGGTGGTGTAACAAAAGTTGTGAAAGTATTTAGCTATGCACACTAATTGATAAGGCGAACCTCAGTGTTCGCCTTATTTCGTTGATTTGCAAATTTTTAGGGAAATTTGACCGCTTGTATTTAAAATCTTAGAGGGAAATTATGAAAAAACATCATATTTTTAAATTATCTGCTATTTCTGTGGCTTTATTAGGCGTTGTTTCACAAGGATATGCTGCTGAGTGTAGTAATCTGCCTGCATCAATAGAAAAAGAGCAAAATAGTTATTTGAAATCTTGTACTGTTAATACAACATTAACGTCTAATTTCTCTTTAGGGCAGCAATCCTTATTAGATATCAGAGATTCTAAGTTTAGACTTGAAGATTCAGATCTCGCTCTTTCAGGTGATTTTTCTGGTGATGTTATAGCTATTTCAGATTCTGAGCTGTATATTAAAAATAGCAAAATTACTAGAAATAATATAGTTGATGGAGATATTTCATCAGAAACAATACGAATTTCAGAAGGTAAAACAGGGGTTTCTAAGATAACTTTAGAGAAATCGATGGTAGTTTCTACAGGTGATACAAGTGCTATTTCTCTAACTGCAACAGAGAATAAGGATTCACAAGTTACTGTTGTTGCTAAAGATTCAACTCTATCTTCTGAAGATGCTATTTTTGGATCTTGGTGGTCAACGAGTAGCCAAGTAAAAGAATATTCAAACTTAGATATTACATTGGAGAATTCAGTCTTAAAAGCACCTGTTATTGTGGCGGTGGGTATTTCAAGTGAGGCGTATGAAGAAGATGGAATAGTTGGAGATGAAAATGTTAATATCTCAGCTAATAATTCTAAATTGTCTGGTTCTTTAGTTACTATTTTAGATGGTTCAGGTATTTCAAAAAATAATATTGAATTAAATAATACATCTTGGTTTGCTCCAATTGCTAAAGATGATGGACATATACAACATAATAGTATATCTAATCTTAAATTAGATAACAGCCAAGTTAATTTAGATGGCAGTCAAGGTTTTCATAGTTTGACTATTTATGAAAATTTATCAGGCAACGGTCATTTTGATCTCAACACCGATCTTGCTAACCAGCAATCTGATAAAATTGTAGTAAAAGGCGAAGATAGCGGTAATTTCACATTAGGCATTAAAGACAGCGGAAATGAGCCGCAGGCTGCAAATGGTAAAGTAACACTTGTTGAAACCCAAACAGGGCAAGCTCAATTTAGTTTGAAAGATCGTGATTATGTTGATGCAGGGGCGTATCGTTACCGCTTAAATAAAGAGGGAACAAATTGGGTATTGGCAAACCGCCAAGCTGAATCTGTTAAAAATAACCCTATTCAGCCTACGCCTCCGGCTAAACCTGTAACACTAGCACCTACTGAACCAAGTCAGCCAGTGGTTCAGCCAAAACCTGTAGCTCCAACTCAGCCGGTTGTTGTTCAACCGACACAACCTCAACCAATGCAACCTCAACCAATGCAACCTAGCCAACCTGTTGTTGCTCCTGTGTTGAAAGCCTTAAGTGAGAAAACAAACGCTCTTGTTTCTCTCCGCCAGGCTCAAGGTATATTGCTGAACCAAAACTTACAAGGCATTCATCAACGTTTAGGCGAGTTAAAAACTGATAAATTCAGCAATGTGTGGGTAAAAAATAGCAATAGCCGAAGTGAAGCTAAAGCCCAAAATGTGGCAGTAGATAGCCGTTCTTCAGGGTTTGAGATGGATTCTCACAGCTTACAAATTGGGGCAGATCGTACCGTTAATGATAATCTGCGTTTAGGTGGATTTGTAGGTACAAGCCGTGCTGATGTGGATTTTAATGGTGAATACAGCAAAGGGAAATTGCGTTCACAAGCGGTCGGTTTATACGCAACTTTTGCAAATGAACAAGGCTGGTATCTGGATAACATCGCCAAATATGAACGTTTAACCGCAAAATTTGTTGATGAAAAACGTAAATACAATGCGTTTAGTCTTTCCAGCGAAATCGGCAAACGTTTTGCATTAAGTAATGATTGGAGCATTACACCACAAGCTCAACTTGCTTATCATACCGTTAATGGAAAAGCTGATGAAAGCCGTTTAAATCTCTTTACCGCTCGTGCAGGCGTGCGTGTCGCAAAAGGCTTTGTATTGAATAATGGTTGGAATGTACAACCTTATGCGGAAGTGAATGCGATTGCTGAAAAAGCGAATAATGCAAAAGTACGCGTGAATCAATATCAGTTTGACGTTGCAGAAAATAAAGGCAGAGTACAAACCGCATTAGGCTTAACGGTAGGAAATAATAACCACCGTTTAGGCTTAGAGGCTTCAGTTATCTCTGGTAGTAAATTTAAGCAGCCACTTAGTGTGTTAGCGAATTATCGTTATCAGTGGTAATGATCTGCAAAAAATCAGGTAAATTCTACCGCTTGTAAAAACGTAGGGGCAAATTGCAATTTGCCCCTATTTTCATCTTATCGACAGAAATGATAAATCAACTTCGTTAATAGCTCTTTTGTCGGCTCAATATATTTCAGCTCTAAAAACTCATCAGGCTGGTGGGCTTGTTCAATTGAGCCAGGTCCTAGCACGAGTGTAGGGCAGAGTTGCTGAATAAATGGGGCTTCGGTGCAGTAGTTTACCGCATCACATTTTTCACCTAATAATTTTTCTACCACTTGTACGATTTGGGCGGAGTGTTCGCATTCATAGCCCGGAATGCCGTCGTGTATCGGGCGGATTTCAATTAAATCGCCATATTGTTCAAGCATTGGTTTTAAGTATTCATCAACCATTGCGTATAAATCGGCTAACGGCATATTTGGTAATGGTCGCATATCAAACTGTAATTCACAGCAAGCACAAATGCGGTTAATCGCATCGCCACCACGAATATTGCCGAAGTTCATTGTCGGGTGAGTAACTTGGAAAAGCGGATTATGATATTTCTCTTTCAGGTCATCACGCATTTTCATCAAGTAGCCGATAGATTCGTACATCAATTCAATTGCATTAATCCCTTTACTTGGATCGCTCGAATGCCCGCTTTTACCTGTAATTCTGACCGATTCTCCCATATGCCCTTTATGAGCTCGAATTGGCTTGAGCGAAGTTGGCTCACCGATAATCGCACAATCCGGGCAAATGTGGGTGTGTTGTGCGAAGGTTTTTGCCCCAAGCATCGTGGTTTCTTCATCGGCTGTGGCTAAAATGCGGATCGGCTTTTTGATTTGCGATAAGTCGATTTGGCTGACCACGTCCACTACAAATGCAAAAAAGCCTTTCATATCCGCTGTGCCTAAGCCGTATAATTTCCCCTCTTTTTCGGTCAGTTTGAAGGGGTTAAACGTCCATTTTCCATCATCAAACGGTACGGTATCGGTATGCCCTGCCAGTAATAATCCACCTTCGCCCTCGCCATAGGTTGCAAGTAAGTTGTATTTATTACGGCTGCCTTCAACGGCTAAAATGTCGGTTTTGAAGCCAAAATCGGCAAGCCAAGTGGCGAGTAATTCAATCAATGCACGGTTTGATAAATCATTTTCTGCCACTAGGCTTGAAATCGTGGGTAGCTCAATAAGTTGTGCGTAGCGGTTAATAAACGGAATGTTGTGTTTCATAGTTTATCCTGTTGTATCTTATTTTATGTTTCTATAGGGCGAGTTAATGACGGAATTTTTCTTAACCGTTTAATAATGGCAAAACCGGCTAAAATTTCCCACATCATAATAGTGTAAATGCCTGCTCGTTCAATTAACGGGCTGAAAATAGTCGGTAAGAACATTGTAATTAAAATACAAACTGCCCCGATAATGCCTGTCGTAATGCTAAAACGTTTGAAAAAACGCATTGTTGGGTGGTAAATATCTAGCCCTGCAATAATCAAAGTTAAGTTACCAATTAAAAAAGTGATGCTTGCCCCTAGATTGTAAATACCAAATTCGCTGCGTGAGGTGGGTTGAATACCCGAAATTAACGAGCAACCAATTGCAAAACCGAGTGCTAAAACTAAGCCGATAACACGCAGTTTATTGTGGGTAATGTGGGTAATGCCGATTGCATAAATAAAGAAAAAAACGATCGCTTGTATCACAAACATCGTACGCATTACGATGGAGAGGGGCGAGAGTTCGGTGATTTTTCCATCAAGCATTGTGCCAACAGGCACAAGCAATTCTAAGGTGCTGTGGTGGAAATAGGTAGTAAGCGATCTTTCACTGAATAAAATTGTGAAATGTTCTGCCACTAAATAAAATAGCCCGCTAAAGCTAGAGATAATAGCGGTAATAAACACTAAAAATGCACAGCTTTTACGGAAGCAAGGGTGCATCAGAAAAGGGTAAAATTTCACCCCAAATGAACCGCTTGTAAAATAGTTTTCCACCGCTTTTGAAATTGCGATTAATTTTTGTACGAGATTTTTAATCCACTCTGTTTTCATAACGACCTTTATTAACGAGTTGCGTGGGTTAATGTATGGGTTCGCACATCGAACACGTCCATTCCACCGCTAAGAGCGGCTTGCACGCCTAAATCGGCATCTTCAAATATCAAACAACGATGAGCAGGCACCCTCAGTTTTTCAGCACATTTTAAAAATGTTTCAGGATCTGGCTTATGGTTACTTACATCATCAGAATCTACAATAACCGAAACATATTGACGTAGGTTAAATTTTTCGTCTAATAATTCCACCATTGCACGGTGCGAACCTGTGCCGATCGCCATTGGTTTTTTACCGAGATTGGTTTTCACTATCTCGAAAGCGGGCAGTAATGTTGCATTTTCAGGAATTAATTCCATACCAAATTGGCGTTTTAATTTAACCACTTCATCAAAATAATGCTCCGGCATATTAGCTCGCTTCATTGTTTCACGGGCAATCACAAAGGTAGTTGAGCCGCTGAGTTCAAACATTGCCTCTGAAGTTAAAGGATAGCCCAACAGCTCGCCTACTTTTTCCCACGCTTTGGCGTGGCTTGGCATAGTGTCAATTAATGTGCCGTCCATATCAAAAATAAGGGCATCGTATTGGTCAATAATAGTTTGATCTAACATTGCTTTTCCTAAATTTTGGTTCTAAAGTCTGGCTTTAAGCCCACCAAATTCTTCAATCATTTTAGCGGTAAAGGTTTTTAATTCTTCCGTCATCAGCAAGAAATCGGCATCAAAACGTTGGGCGACATCTTCTTTTAGAATATCATCGTTTTTCTCACGCACTTCATCAGCAAATTTAAGGCGAGAAAGCGTGGCATCTTCATTGAGAACACAAGAGAAATGGGCTTCCCACTCAATTGCAAGTTTTGTGATAAATTTGCCCGCTTGTAAATGCTGGGCGATTTCTTCTGTTTCCAAATCTTGGCGTTTGCAGCGGATAACGCTGTCGGTATCAAAGGATTTCAGCTCGGCTTCTTCTAATAAAGTTAGCCAACTTGGTGTATGCCCTTTTGCAATCCAGTTTGTCATCACTTCTGCCGGCGGTAGTGTGAATGAAATCGGCACAACAGGTAATGAGCCGAGTGTTTTACGCAGTAATGCAAGGGTATCTTCTGCTCTCTTGCTGGAAGCAGCATCAACATAAACTAATTGATTATCTAAATCTAACCAAAGAGCGGTAAATTGATGCTTGCTAAAGGCTCGAGGTAAAAGATTAGACACCACCTGATCTTTCACTGCCTGCTTTTCGGTTTTTTTGAGTTTACGAGCCTCTTTTTCTTCCAATTCTGCAATGCGTTGCTCGGTTTCGGCTTTGACTACATTGGCGGGCAGTAATTTATCCTCTTTGTGTGAAACCAGCAAAAATTGATTACCTTGTGAAAAATGAAGTAAATCAGACCCTTTTAGTGGACTAGACCAGCCGAATTTGCTCATATCAAATTGAGTGCAAGGTGTGAATTTTGTTTCTTGCTGCAAATCATCAAGGCTTTTGCTATCAAGCGAAAGCTCGCCGGTTAATTTATAAATCATCACATTTTTGAAGAAAACCATTTTTGACTGTCCTTTTAGAGAAATCTTTTAAGGTGTAGAATAAGCTATTTTAACAGAGCCAACCCCAACACAGTAGAGAATTTGCAAATGAACAGTAAAAAACTTGCCTTTATCGGCACAGGCAATATGGCATTCGCCATTATTCAAGGTTTATTGAGAAGCGGTTATCACGCTTCTCAAATCATTGCGTGTAATAAAAGCAATATTGCTCGGAGAGAGGCATTACAAGCGGTCGGAATTTCCACACATTTTGCAAATCGTGAAGCGGTAGAACAAGCGGAAGTGGTGGTGTTAGCGGTTAAACCTCAGGTAATGGCGGAGGTTTGTGCAGAATTTTCGGATATCGATTTTTCAAATAAATGGGTCATTTCTGTTGCCGCAGGGATTTCGGTGAAACGTTTGGAAGAGTTGCTTCCAACAGCGAAAAATATTATCCGCACAATGCCGAATACGCCTTCATTGATTGGTGAAGGAATGACGGGGCTATTTGCAAAAAAATCGGTAAATTCGACCGCTTGTGAATTTGCTGAGAACTTAATGAGTGCGGTAGGGAAATGTTATTGGGTGGAAACTGAGGACAAAATCAACCATATTATTGCCATTACCGGTTCAAGTCCTGCTTATTTTTTCCGTTTTATGGAAGTAATGCAACAAAGTGCAATGCAAATGGGTTTTAGCGAGCAAGATGCAAGATTGCTTGTGCAATCTGTTGCACTTGGAGCGGCAAAATTAGTAGAGGCAAATCCAACAGTTCCCCTTTCAACCCTGCGAGAAAATGTAACATCCAAAGGTGGTACAACAGCTAAAGCCCTTGAGGTATTCGAGCAAGCCAATCTTGCCGATACGGTAGATAAAGCAATGTGGGCGGCAATTTACCGTGCTGAGGAAATGGAGAAGTCATTATGATAGCGGTTTCGCCGTTTAAATGGGCGGCATTTAACTATTTCGGTTTCTTTTGTGCCTACGGCGTAATACTGCCATTTTTACCTGTTTGGCTAAAGCATCACGGCTATTCCACTGAAATTATCGGCTTACTGGCTGCCGTAGGCTACCTGTTTCGCTTTGGCGGCAGTATGTTGGCTTCGCAGCGAGTAAAAGCGGTAAACCAGCTTATTCCAACCGCAAGAACCTTAACGTGGCTAAATATTGCAGTTGCCGTTGTGTTGGCATTTTCAGGCGATTCTATTTGGTTGGTCTTTCCTGTCTTAATGCTGTTTCAAATGTTTAATTCAGGGGCGATGCCGATTGCAGATAGTATAGCTTCCATTTGGCAACGACAAGTCGGTTTGGATTACGGTAAAGCCAGACTTTTTGGCTCAATCGCATTTGTGGTTGGTTCGCTTTGCGGTGGCTATTTTATCGGGCAGCTAGGCGAAGATATTGTAGTTTGGGTTATTATTGGCTTTCTAGTCTTGTTTGGCATTGGGCAATTCGCTAGACCAACAGTTGGTTTTGAAGATAAGAATGTGGTAACTAATGGCTCTAATGTAACTTACTTAGCCTTATTAAAAGAACCTACCACCTTACGAATGTTAATTGCGGTATCGTTAATTTCAGCTTCCCACGCGACTTATTACACCTATAGCACCATTCATTGGTCAAATGCAGGCATTTCAACGGAAATCACCAGTTTATTTTGGGGATTAGCGGTGGTATCGGAGATTTTGTTCTTTTTAGTCTCTAAACAGTTATTTAAGTCGTGGAAAATTAGTCATTTGATGATTTTATCTGCGGTATTTGCTTTTATCCGCTGGGGGATTATGGGGAGTACAACAGAGATTGCATTAATGATTTTTGCACAAATGTTACACTCAGTTACCTTTGGGGCTTCTCATATTGCAATGATTCGTTATATTTCAATGCAATCGGCAGAAAATATTACGAAGTTACAAGGCTTATATTTCGGTTTGGCAAGCTGTGCGTTTATGGCGATATTTACCTTTGTAGCGGGAATGATCTATCAATATTCGCCAAGTTTAACCTTCTGGTTAATGGCGGCTTTTGTTGTACCGGTGATGTTTATTGTACCGAAAAAATTTGAGGTACAGATTTTGAAATAAGCATAAAAAATGCCGACATTATGTCGGCATTTATTTTTAAAAATCGTTAAAAATTAGATTTTTTTCACGTTTACTGCTGATGCACCACGATCTGAATCTTGGATCTCAAATTGTACTTTTGCACCATCTTCTAAAGTACGGTAGCCACCGTTTGCTTCGATTGCAGAGAAGTGAACGAATACATCTTTTCCGCCTTGGTCTGGAGTGATGAAACCAAAACCTTTAGTTGAATTGAACCATTTTACTGTACCAGTAACTGCTGACATAGGATTTTCCTTATAAATATAAAAAGTGATAAAAGATAGCTAGACGGGATATTACAGACGCATCTATCAATCACTTACCTTTTAGGAAAATAACTAAAAAGATTCAACTACTAATTAACACACGAACAGCTTTTACCATTAGAGCATTTATTCATTTTTTAAGCAAATGATTTTTACGCTTTTGTGAACATTTATCTAAAAAAATAGTCTGTTTTTTGTAAAACGAATATGCGATTTATATGGACGAAGCTTTATAAATCAAATATAGTATTAAGTTAGATTTTAACTTAGCAAATTCTCGAATTTTTTATTAACGGAACTTATTATGTCGGAACAACAAGTAGAGCAAACAACAGAACAGACTAACAATAAAACGAACCCAAGCACAAAGGAAGTGATTGGGTATTTAGCGGAAAAATTCCCGCTTTGTTTCACTGTTGAAGGGGAAGTTAAACCGCTAAAAGTGGGGCTTTTCCAAGAATTAGCAGAAGCGTTAAAAGATGATGAAAAAGTAAGTAAAACCTTATTACGTCAAGTGTTGCGTAACTATACAAACTCTTGGCGTTATTTAGCTGCAAGCCAACCGAATGCTGCTCGTGTCGGTTTACAAGGCGAAGAAGTTGGCTTTGTAACAGAAGAAGAAGCAACTCACGCAGCAGAAACCTTAGCAGCAGCCAAAGCAGTTGTTGCAGAGCGTAAAGCACAAGAACGTAAAGAGCAACGTAAAGAATTCTTTAAGCAAAAAGCACGTGAAGAAAATGCTAAAAAACGTGTGGCTTCTAAAGCAAAAAAAGTAGCAGATAATTTACCTAAAGCATCAGAGGAAAAATTAGCGGCTTTAGCAAGTAAATTTGGTCGTAAATAATATGTATAGTGGGCGTATAAACGCCCTTTGCAAATTTTTATCGTTTTATGACCGCTTGTAGATTGGAAAAGAAAATGAAATTAACAAAATTAAACAAAATAGTTGCACTAACTTTAGGTTTATTGGTTAGCAATGTCTTTGCGGTTCAACCTGATATTAAAGAGAATAACATTGTTATTCCAAAACCAAGTGAACAGCACAGCTTATCAACCAAACGTGTTACAGCTCGTCTCACTCAATCTCATTATCATAAATTCCAACTAAATGATGAGTTTGCATTGAAAATTTTTAACCGTTATGTTGATTGGCTTGATCCATCGCATAATACTTTCTTGCAATCGGATATTGATGAAATGCGTAGCAAATATGCTATGTTATTAGATGATGATCTATACGCCGGTAAATTAGATGCAGCATTTGCAATGTATGAGCTGATGTCTAAACGCCGTTATGAACGTTATAGCTACGCATTGTCTTTATTGGATAAAGAGCCGGATTTAAAAGGTAGCGATAAAATTGAGATAGACCGTGAAAAAGCGGCATTCCCAACAAGTGTGGAAGAAGCGAATACACTTTGGGAACAGCGTGTCAAAAACGATATTATCAATTTATATTTGAAAGATAAAAAATGGGCTGACATTAAGAAAACTTTAGTCAAACGTTATAATTTTGCAATTAAACGTTTAACTCAAGTGAAAGCAGATGATATTTTACAAACTTACTTGAATTCATTTTCTCGTGAGATTGACCCTCATACCAGTTATTTATCGCCTCGTGCGGCAAAAGCCTTCCAAGAAAGTATGAATCTTTCATTAGAAGGGATTGGGGCAACACTTACTCAAGAAGATGATGTAACCAGTATTAAGTCTTTAGTGCCGGGTGCACCAGCCGCTAAAAGTAAGAAACTTGTGGTTGGCGATAAAATTATCGGCGTTGGTCAAGGTGAGAAAGGCGAAATTGAAGATGTTATCGGTTGGCGTTTAGATGATGTAGTCGATAAGATTAAAGGTAAAAAAGGCACAAAAGTTCGCCTAGAGATTGAGCCGGAAAAAGGCGGGAAAACCAAGATCATCACACTTGTGCGTGATAAAGTGCGTATTGAAGATAGTGCAGCTAAATTAACTCTTGAGAAAGTAGATGGAAAAAGTGTTGGGGTAATTAAAATTCCAACCTTCTACATTGGCTTAACTGAAGATGTGCGTAAATTATTAGCGGATATGAGTAAGCAAAATGTGGAAGGCTTAATCATCGATCTGCGTGAGAACGGTGGTGGTTCATTAACGGAAGTGATTGAATTAACGGGTTTATTTATTAAAGGTGGACCGGTAGTTCAAGTGCAAGATGCCTTTAACCGTATCAAAGTACACGAAGATCCTGAATCAAAAATCGTTTATGACGGTAAAATTATGGTAATGATTAATCGCCATAGTGCATCGGCTTCCGAGATTTTTGCAGCTGCAATGCAGGACTATAACCGTGCGATTATTGTTGGTCAGCAAACCTTTGGTAAAGGTACAGTGCAGCAAAGCCGTTCGTTGAATTTTGTGTATGATTTAGATAAAGAGCCATTAGGTTTTATTCAATATACAATTCAAAAATTCTATCGTATTAATGGTGGTAGTACTCAGCTGAAAGGAGTTGATGCGGATATTAAATTCCCTGAAATCATTAATGCGGAAAAAACTGGCGAAAGTTTTGAAGACAACGCTCTGCCTTGGGATAAAGTGCCTGCAGCGACGTATCAAGAAGCGGGTAATGCACGCAATGCAGTTTCAGAGTTAAAAACGAAACACGAAGAGCGTATTGCGAAACATCCGGAGTTCATCGTATTAAATGAAAATATCGCTATTCGTAAAGAGCGTGATGAGCGTAAATTCTTATCGTTAAATTTAGAAGAGCGTTTGAAAGAAGAGAAAACCGATGATGTAAAACGCTTGAAAGATATTAATGCCCGTTTCGCAAGAGAAGGTAAAAAAGCATTGAAAATGAGATGGTTAGATAGTATCACCAATTCAATGGAC
>NZ_JBXGGI010000052.1:0-16295 GCF_056854775.1 Mannheimia sp. | reverse complement strand
ATCGGACAAAAAGATGCAAAACGTGCGGTGGCAATCGCTTTGCGTAACCGTTGGAGAAGAATGCAGTTACCTGAAGATCTTCGCCAAGAAGTTACGCCGAAAAACATTTTAATGATTGGTCCAACCGGTGTGGGTAAAACGGAAATTGCCCGCCGTTTGGCAAAACTGGCAAATGCTCCGTTCATTAAAGTGGAAGCGACTAAATTTACCGAAGTCGGCTATGTGGGTAAAGAAGTGGATTCGATTATTCGTGATTTAGCGGACGTTTCGATGAAATTGGTTCGCCAACAAGCGGTAGAAAAAAACAAAATGCGAGCCCAAGATGCGGCGGAAGATCGCATTTTAGATGTGTTATTGCCACCGGCGAAAGATCAATGGGGGAATGTTCAAGAGTCAGACAATCAATCTACCCGCCAAGCATTCCGCAAAAAATTGCGTGAAGGTCAGCTAGACGATAAAGAGATCGAAATTGATGTTGCCGCTCAAGTGAGCGTAGAAATTATGACGCCACCGGGAATGGAAGAGATGACTTCACAGCTTCAATCTTTATTTGAAGGAATGTCGCCAAACAAAACCAAAAAACGCAAAATGAAAATCAAAGATGCGTTAAAAGTGATGTTAGATGAAGAAGCGGCGAAATTAGTAAACCCTGAAGAACTCAAACAACAAGCAATCGAAGCGGTAGAGCAGCACGGGATCGTGTTTATTGATGAGATCGACAAGATCTGCAAAAAAGGAGAACACTCGGGCGGCGATGTTTCCCGTGAAGGAGTTCAACGTGATTTACTGCCAATTATTGAAGGTTCAACCGTAAACACTAAGCATGGTATGGTGAAAACTGACCACATTCTGTTTATCTGCTCCGGTGCGTTCCAAGTAGCTCGCCCGTCTGATTTATTACCGGAGTTACAAGGTCGTTTACCGATTCGTGTGGAATTAAAATCATTAACCAAAGAAGATTTCGAGCGAATTTTAACCGAGCCAAACGCCTCATTAACGCTTCAATATCGTGAGCTAATGAAAACCGAAGGCGTTGAAATTGAGTTTACCAAAGAAGGCATTAGCCGCATTGCGGAAAGTGCTTTCCGAGTGAATGAGAAAACCGAAAACATCGGGGCAAGACGTTTACACACCGTGCTTGAACGCTTAATGGACGGCATCTCGTTTGATGCGAGCGAGCGTTGTGGAGAGAAAATTGTAATTGATGAAAACTACGTTTCTGAAGCGTTAAATGATGTGGTGGAAAATGAAGATTTAAGTCGTTTTATTTTATAGTAGTAAGTATGCAAGCGGTTATTTTTGCAAAATTTTTTGCGAATTTGACCGCTTGTAGCGATATTGAACAATTACTACCCAACATCCCCCTCTAATACTGCATTTTAAATGCAAAGCAAATTATAGTTATCCACTCGCCAACTAAAGGCTACTACGGATTATGCCCTGCTTATTTAATAGTGGAAGTAATGAAAGCCATATTAATCCCAGAAGCTTAAAATAAGCGGTCTGATTCTTGCAAAACTTTGCATAAATCAGACCGCTTGCATTTTATTTAGTGCTCATCTCTTTTTAGAAAATTTTATCCCTCACCGCTATTTTATAAAACGATATCTATTTCTTAAATAAAATGAAAAGTAAATATTACATTAATTTCACAATGTAACTATTTTGTTTGTTTTCCACACATTTTGTATGGTTTTAAAACATTTTATTTTACAATTGGTTTATATAAAAGACAAAAAATATACTTAAAGCTATAATTTCAGCAATAAATCCTGCTAAATTATAGTTTAATTAATATATTATGCTATAATTTCAATTCTAATTTAGAATCATTATCGAGTGTGAATTATGAATCAACATTACTTTAATCTATTAGGAAATATTACTTGGTTATGGATGAACTCACCTCTTCATAGAGAGTGGAATTGTGAGCTATTGGCACGCAATGTGATTCCGGCAATTGAAAATGAACAATATATGCTACTTATTGATAATAATGTTCCAATTGCATATTGCAGTTGGGCAGATTTAAGCCTTGAGGCTGAAGTGAAATATATTAAGGATATTAGTTCATTAACACCGGAAGAATGGCAGTCTGGCGATAGACGTTGGATTATTGATTGGGTAGCACCATTCGGGCACTCTCAACTACTTTATAAAAAAATGTGTCAGAAATACCCTGATACTCTCGTCAGATCTATACGCTTTTATCCAAAACAAAAAGAACTGGGCAAAATTGCCTATTTTAAAGGAGGGAACTTAGATAAAAAAACAGCAAAAAAACGTTTCGATACATATCAAGAAGAGCTGGGGGCAGCTCTTAAAAATGAGTTTAATTTTACTAAATAAAAGGAGACATCCCTTATGGGTAAACTTACTAATATTTCAACAAACTTAAAAAATTCATGGCAATCCGGTTTGCATAAAACAGGGCAATCTTTAAACCAAGCAGGTCAATCTTTAAAAGCTGGAGCGAAAAAGCTCATTCTCTATATTCCAAAAGATTATGAATATGATTCAGGAAGAGGAAATGGTTTACAGGATTTAGTCAAAGCTGCTCACGAATTAGGTATTGAAGTACAAAGAGAAGAGCGTAATGGTATCGCTACCGCTCAAAACAGTTTAAGTACAATTCAGAATATTCTTGGGTTTAGCGAGCGTGGAATTGTATTGTCTGCTCCTCAACTTGATAAACTGCTTCAAAAATACAAAATCAGTAAAGCACCAGGTTCATCAGAAAATGTAGCTAAACATTTTGGTAATGCACAAACCTTATTATCAGGTATTCAATCTATCCTTGGCTCAGTTCTTGCTGGAATGGATTTAGATGAAATCTTGAAAAATAAAGGAAGTGAACTTGAGTTAGCTAAAGCTGGTTTGGATTTGACAAATTCCTTAATTGAAAATATTGCAAATTCGTTACAAACATTTGATACCTTTGCAGATAAAATTAATCAATTTGGTTCAAAATTGCAGAATGTAAAAGGTTTAGGTGCTTTAGGAGATAAACTTAAAAACTTTAGTGGCTTCAGTAAAGCCGGTCTTGGTTTAGAAGTGATTTCCGGTTTGCTTTCCGGTGCAACAGCAGCTCTCGTTTTAGCAGATAAAAATGCCTCTACAGGTAGAAAAGTAGGTGCTGGCTTTGAGCTTGTAAACCAAGTTGTTGGCAACATCACCAAAGCTGTTTCTTCTTATATTTTAGCTCAACGGGTTGCTGCAGGTTTATCTACAACAGGTCCAGTAGCAGCATTAATAGCCTCTACAGTATCACTTGCTATCAGCCCTCTAGCGTTTGCAGGGATCGCTGATAAATTTAATCACGCCAAAGCATTAGAAAGTTACGCCGAGCGTTTCAAAAAATTAGGCTACGATGGGGATGATCTACTTGCTCAATATCAAAGAGGAACAGGTACGATCGATGCGTCTGTAACGGCAATCAATACAGCATTGGCTGCAATTTCAGGTGGTGTTTCTGCCGCTGCCGCAGGTTCTTTAGTTGGTGCTCCTATTGCTTTACTTGTATCTGGTATTACCGGTGTTATCTCAACCATTTTGCAGTATTCTAAACAAGCTATGTTTGAACACGTTGCAAACAAAATTCACAATAAAATTGTGGAATGGGAAAAAAATAATCCAGGTAAGAATTACTTTGAAAATGGCTACGATGCACGTTACTTAGCCGGATTACAGGATAATATGAAATTCTTACTCAGCTTAAATCAAGAATTACAAGCTGAACGTGTTATTGCTATTACTCAACAACAATGGGACAAAAATATTGGTGATTTAGCTGGTATTAGCCGCTTAGGGGACAAAGTTATCAGCGGTAAAGCCTATGTTGATGCTTTTGAAGAAGGGAAACACCTTAAAGCCGATAAGCTGGTACAGCTAGATTCGGCAAAAGGTATTATTGATGTAAGTAATACTGGAGAAGCAAAAACACAACATATTTTATTCAGAACGCCATTATTAACACCAGGTACTGAGCACCGTGAGCGAGTACAAACCGGTAAGTATGAATACATTACTAAGCTCAATATTAATCGTGTAGATAGCTGGCAAATTAAAGATGGGGCAGCAAGTTCTACTTTAGATCTAACAAATGTAGTGCAACGTATCGGTATTGAGCTAGATCAAGCAGACAATGTAACTAAAACCAAAGAAACAAAAATTGTCGCTCAACTTGGAGCAGGCGATGATAATGTCTTTGTTGGTTCCGGTACTACGGAAATTGATGGTGGGGAAGGGCACGATCGCGTTCACTATAGTAGAGGTAATTATGGTGCACTTACTATTGATGCAACCCAAGAAACGCAAAAAGGTAGCTACACAGTAAAACGTTTTGTTGAAACAGGAAAAGCATTACATGAAGTTACTTCAACACACACTGCATTAGTAGGTAGTCGTGAAGAGAAAATTGAGTATCGTCATAGTGATAATAAACAACATGCCGGTTATTACACTCAAGATACTTTAAAATCCGTTGAAGAAATTATCGGCACATCGCATAACGATATTTTTAAAGGGAGTAAATTTAATGATATTTTCCACGGTGGCGATGGTGTAGATACTATTAACGGTAACGGAGGTAATGATATCTTACTCGGAGGCAAAGGAGACGATGTCATTGATGGTGGTGATGGCAATGACTTTATCGATGGGGGTAAAGGTAACGACCTCTTATATGGCGATAAAGGCGATGATATTTTCGTTCACCGTCAGGGAGATGGTAATGACGTTATTGGTGATTCTGGCGGTAATGATAAATTATCGTTCTCTGATTCAAACTTAAAAGATTTAACGTTCGAAAAAGTTAAATATAATCTTGTCATTACGAATACCAAGAAAGAGGCAGTTACTATTCAAAACTGGTTCCGTGAAGCAGATCTTGCCAAAGAAGTGCATAATTATCAAGCAACTAAAGATGAGAAAATTGAAGAAATCATCGGGCGAAATGGTGAGCGGATTACCTCAAGTCAAGTCGATGATCTTATCGCAAAAGGTAACGGTAAAATCGATCAGAATGAACTGACAAAAGTAGTTGATAACTATGAATTGCTCAAGCGTAGTCGAAATGTAACAAATAGCTTAGATAAATTGATTTCATCTGTGAGCTCGTTTACTTCGTCTAATGATTCGAGAAATGTATTAGTGAATCCGACTTCAATGTCAGATCAAAATTTATCTTCTCTTCAATTTGCTAGAGCAGCTTAATTTTTAATGATTGGCAACTCTATATTGTTTTGCACATTATGGAGTTGCTCTTTTATTTTATAAAAGGAGACAATATGGAAGCAAATCATCAAAGGAATGATCTTGGTTTAGTCGCTCTTACGATGTTAGCACAATATCATAATATTTCGCTTAATCCGGAAGAAATAAAACATAAATTTGATATTGATGGAAAAGGGCTTTCTTTAACCTCTTGGCTTTTAGCCGCAAAATCGTTAGCGTTGAAAGCAAAACACATTAAAAAAGAGATTTCCCGCTTACATTTGGTTAATTTACCTGCCTTAGTTTGGCAAGATAACGGTAAACATTTTTTATTAGTAAAAGTGGATACCGATAATAACCGCTATTTAACTTACGATTTGGAAAAAGATACACCGCAAATTTTATCACGAGACGAGTTTGAAGCTTGCTATCAAGGGCAGTTAATTCTGGTTACTTCCAGAGCCTCTGTCGTGGGGCAGTTAGCAAAATTTGATTTCACTTGGTTTATTCCTGCGGTGATCAAATACCGAAAAATCTTTCTAGAAACCTTAATTGTTTCAATCTTTTTGCAAATTTTTGCTCTAATTACACCGCTATTCTTCCAAGTGGTAATGGATAAAGTATTGGTACATCGAGGTTTTTCAACCTTGAATATCATTACTGTTGCCTTAGCTATTGTGATCATATTTGAAATTGTGTTAAGCGGTTTACGGACCTATATTTTTGCCCACAGTACCAGCCGGATTGATGTGGAATTAGGGGCTAAATTATTTCGGCATTTGTTATCGCTACCTATTTCTTATTTTGAGAACAGACGGGTTGGCGATACGGTTGCACGAGTTAGAGAATTAGATCAAATTCGGAATTTTCTTACCGGACAAGCATTAACTTCGGTCTTGGATTTACTGTTCTCTTTTGTCTTTTTTGCGGTGATGTGGTATTACAGCCCGAAATTAACCCTAGTAGTTCTCGGCTCATTACCCTGCTATATTTTATGGTCGATTTTTATTAGCCCGATTTTAAGGCGACGTTTAGACGATAAATTTGCTCGAAGTGCTGATAACCAATCATTCTTGGTTGAATCAGTAACTGCTATCAATATGATTAAAGCTATGGCGGTTACTCCACAAATGACCGATACGTGGGATAAACAATTGGCAAGCTATGTTTCATCAAGTTTCCGTGTAACCGTATTGGCAACCATTGGGCAACAGGGAGTTCAGCTTATTCAAAAAACCGTAATGGTAATCAACCTTTGGTTGGGAGCACACTTAGTGATTTCAGGTGATCTTAGCATAGGACAATTAATTGCCTTTAATATGCTTTCCGGGCAAGTGATTGCACCGGTAATCCGCTTGGCACAACTCTGGCAAGATTTCCAACAAGTTGGTATTTCTGTTACACGTTTAGGTGATGTTTTAAATTCCCCGACCGAACAATATCAAGGAAAATTATCACTACCTGAAATACAAGGCGACATCGCGTTTAAAAATATTCGTTTTAGATATAAACCGGATGCTCCTACGATTTTAAATAATGTGAATTTAGAGATTAAAAAAGGGGAAGTAATCGGGATTGTTGGGCGTTCAGGCTCAGGTAAAAGTACACTAACAAAATTACTGCAACGTTTTTATATTCCTGAAAACGGTCAGGTACTTATTGACGGGCACGATCTTGCATTAGCTGACCCAAACTGGCTACGCCGTCAAATCGGGGTGGTTTTGCAAGATAACGTCCTGTTAAACCGTAGTATCCGAGAAAATATAGCCCTATCCGAACCGGGAATGTCAATAGAACGTGTGATTTATGCAGCAAAATTAGCTGGTGCTCATGATTTCATTTCAGAGTTACGTGAAGGTTATAACACTATTGTTGGTGAACAAGGCACAGGGCTTTCCGGCGGACAGCGGCAACGGATTGCGATTGCACGAGCTTTAGTGAACAACCCGAAAATCCTGATTTTTGATGAAGCGACTAGTGCTCTCGATTACGAATCTGAACATATTATTATGAAAAATATGCAAAAAATATGCCAAGGAAGAACCGTGATTTTGATTGCACATCGGTTATCAACAGTCAAAAATGCCGACCGAATTATTGTGATGGAAAAAGGGGAAATTGTAGAACAAGGTAAGCATCACGAATTGCTGCAAAACAATAACGGGCTTTACTCCTACTTACATCAATTACAACTGAATTAAGAAGGAAAACAATGAAAATATGGCTTAGTGGTATTTATGAATTTTTCCTACGCTATAAAAATATTTGGGTAGAAGTATGGAAAATTCGTAAAGAATTAGACCACCCAAACAGAAAAAAAGATGAAAGTGAGTTTTTACCGGCACATTTAGAGCTGATTGAAACCCCGGTTTCTAAAAAGCCACGCCTAATTGCCTATTTAATTATGCTGTTTTTAGCGGTGGCAATTGTGCTTGCAAGTGTCAGTAAAGTGGAAATTGTGGCGACTGCACCCGGTAAATTAACCTTTAGTGGTAGAAGTAAAGAAATTAAACCGATTGAAAATACGATCGTACAAGAAATTTTTGTTAAGGACGGGCAATTTGTAGAAAAAGGTCAATTATTAGTCAGTTTAACTGCTTTGGGCTCTGATGCAGATATCAAAAAGACCATTACTTCCCTCTCTTTGGCAAAACTAGAGAACTATCGCTACCAAACCCTACTTACTGCCATTGAAAAAGAGTCATTACCGGTTATCGATTTATCCAACACCGAATTTAAAGATTCATCGGAGGAAGACAGGTTACGTATTAAGCATTTAATCGAAGAGCAATACACGACTTGGCAAAAACAAAAAACGCAGAAAACCTTAGCTTATAAACGTAAAGATGCAGAAAAACAGACCATATCTGCTTACGTTCGTAAATATGAAGGTGCAACTCGTATTGAGCAAGAAAAGTTAAAGGACTTTAGAAAACTTTATCAACAAAAGTCTTTATCTAAACACGAACTTCTCTCGCAAGAAAATAAAGCCATCGAAGCACAAAACGAGTTGGCGGTTTATCGTTCAAAATTAAATGAATTAGAAAGTGATCTTCTCAATGTGAAAGAAGAACTTGAATTGATCACACAATTCTTTAAAAGCGATGTATTGGAAAAATTAAAACAGCATATTGAAAATGAGCGTCAGCTCCGGCTTGAGTTGGAAAAAAATGACCAACGTAGACAAGCTTCTATGATCAGAGCTCCGGTTTCCGGTACGGTGCAACAGCTGAAAATTCATACTATAGGTGGTGTGGTTACCACAGCTGAAACCTTGATGATTATTGTGCCGGAAGATGATGTATTAGAAGCTACCGCTCTGATTCAAAATAAAGACATCGGCTTTGTTGCTGCAGGGCAAGAGGTGATTATTAAAGTAGAAACTTTCCCTTATACCCGATACGGCTATATTACCGGAAGGATTAAACACATCAGCCCGGATGCTATCGAACAACCTAATTTAGGATTGGTGTTTAATGCAACTATCAGTATAGACAAACAAGCACTCTCATCTCCGGACGGTCATAAAATAGAGCTTGGCTCAGGTATGACGATTACCGCTGAAATCAAAACAGGTGAGCGAAGTGTAATGAGCTATTTGCTCAGTCCATTGGAAGAATCTGTTACAGAAAGTTTAAGGGAACGCTAAATCGAACCTAAACAAAGCCATAATAGCCATTTTGCAGCTGTTATGGCTTTACTTTTATATGCATAAATAGATTTTTAGCATCACAAGCGGTTAAAAAAAAGAGGTTTTTTTACACTTTTATAACAAATCGTTCTATATCAAAATTTCTAATTCTTTTCTTTTATAGACAATTTCCTCTATTTTTTCTGAATCCAAAATAAACAATTAAAAAGAGGATTTATGAGCCTTATTGTTACTGATCTTTCTCTTGGCTATGAGAAAAACAGGCAAACCAAGACAATTTTGCAAGATGTGAATTTTGAGGTAAATAGCGGTACGCTGACTTCTATTTTAGGTCCGAGCGGTGTGGGGAAATCATCATTACTGCGTGTGATTGCCGGTTTAGATAAACCACTAAGTGGTAACGTGGCATTGTTTGGGGAGCAAATCAACCAGCCGCACCCTGATGTCGGTTTTGTGTTTCAATCAGCTACATTATTGCCTTGGCTTTCGGTCAGAAATAATGTGGCATTTGGGCTGGACTTTAAATGCCGCACGCCACTTTCAAAAGCAGATATTCAAAAACGGGTAGAAGAAGCATTAGAGGAAGTCGGTTTAAGCCACGCTATTGATGCGATGCCGCACGAACTTTCGGGCGGTATGGCTCAGCGTGTGAATTTAGCTCGAGCTTTAGCTCGTCAGCCGAAAGTGATTTTGCTTGATGAGCCGTTTTCTGCCCTTGATGAAGTCATTCGCAGCCAAATGCAAACCTTATTACACGATATTGTTCGTTACCATAATGCCGCGGCAATTATGGTAACGCACGATATTGATGAAGCCTTATTAGTTTCTGATGATGTGCTATTACTTGGCGGCACGTCTGCTCATATTGTTGGGAAATGGCATTTGTCTTATCCATTCCCTCGTACCGATTTGCTTAGTTTAAATCATATTCGAGTGGATATTTTACAATCTCTCAAGCAGTCTCAGCAGACAAATCAGCCAGAGATTGATTTCGTGATTTAGGGGGATTTATGGATCAGCAACGCAGAGATTTTATGAAATTACTCAGCCTGTTTTCGGTTGCAGGGAGCTTTCCATTATTACAAGCCTGTGAGCAGGTGCAAAAAAATGCGGAAAATCGACCGCTTGTGATTGGCTATTTGCCGATTACCGATGCAACCCCGTTGCTTGTCGCTCACGCGAAAGGATTATTTGAAAAGCACGGCGTGAAGGTGGAAAAGCCGGTGATATTCCGCAGTTGGGCACAGCTGGTAGAAGCCTTTTTAAGCGGCAATGTGAATGTGGTGCACCTGCTTTCGCCGATGAGTTTATGGGCGAAATATGGGGCAAATGCTCCGGTGAAAGCGGTGATGTGGAATCACTTAGCAGGTTCAGCTCTCACGGTTCGCCCTGAAATTAATAGCATTGCTGAGTTATCGGGCAAAACGGTAGCAATTCCGTTTTGGTATTCGATTCACAACATCGTATTGCAACGTTTATTGCGTGAAAATGGCTTGAAAATTACCGAAAAAGAGCCGAAAAGCGGTGAAGTGCGTTTAAGTGTAATGGCTCCTTCTGATATGGTGGCGGCACTTGCAAGTGAAGCTATTTCCGGCTTTATTGTTGCAGAACCTTTCAATGCATTAGCAGAAGCTAAAGGGGTCGGCAAAGTACTGCGTTTTAGCGGCGATGTGTGGAAAGATCACGCCTGTTGCTTAACCTTAATGCACGAATACGACATTCAACATCGCCCCGAATGGGTGCAAAAAGTGGTGAATGCTTTAACCGAAGCTCAGGTTTTTACTCTCGCCAATCGTGCAGAAACTGCTAAATTATTGGCTAGAGGCAGTGGCTATACGCCGCACGATCAAAAAGTATTGGAAAACGTACTAGCCCCAAGTCAAGCACAGATGGATAAATATGTGGAAACGGGGGCGATTGTTAATCCGCAGTGGCACCAAGAACGCATTGGTTTTCAACCTTATCCGTTTGATTCTTATATGGAAGAGTTGGTGAAAATGCTGAAAGAAACACACATCGCAGGCAATAACGCCTTCTTACAACCGCTTGATCCTGTAGAAGCCGCAAAAGCGATTAACGAACCAAGGTTTGTGCGAAAAGCGATTGAAGAAGGAGGTTGGATTGAAACCTTCAACTTACAAGCAGGTTGGACAAGAACGGAAGAAATCAGCATATAGAGATTAAGGAACAGTATGAAACAGAAATATATTTATGGCTTAGCAGGTTTATTGCTACTGCTTTTAAGTTGGCAATTAGGCACAACGTTATTAAGCCAAAGATTACCGATGGCATCAATGTTAGCTCCAGCCAAAACGTGGGAGAGTTTTGGTTGGTTGATTTCTTCGGGCGAAATTTTTCCTCACTTATTGGCTAGTTTAAAACGAATTGTCGTGGGCTTGTCAGCAGCATTGCTAATTGGCGTTCCTGTGGGTTTATTACTCGGCTTTTCCCGCCGCTTGGAAATGCTTTGTACTCCGTCATTCCAGCTGTTGAGAATGATTTCTCCGCTTTCGTGGATGCCTATCATCGTAATGTTATTAGGCGTAGGTGATTTACCAATCTATTTCCTACTCGCTTTTGCAACTGTCTGGTCATTAATTATTTCCACCGCCTCAGGGGTGAAAAATATCGACCCACAATGGCTACAACTGGGTAAAGTGATGTCAGCCTCTCGCAAAGAATTGTTGTGTAAAATTGTTGTGCCTGCTATTACAGGACACGTTCTAACGGGCTTACGAGTGGCGGTTGGTATTGCGTGGGTGGTGCTTGTACCTTGTGAAATGTTAGGCGTAAACGAAGGCTTAGGCTATTTCATTTTAGACACTCGCGATAGATTAGCCTATTCTGAATTAATGGCAGTAATTGTCATCATTGGCTTAATTGGCTGGGCATTGGATAGTTTAATTCGCTTAGCGTTAGCGAAAGGCGGGAAATAATTTCATCATTTACAAGCGGTTGTTTTTTGCAAAAAAATTGCAAAATATAACCGCTTGTTTATTCCAAAAAAGCATATTACTTTCCTTTCTTTTATTTCATCGCAATAAAAAAGCCTATTAAGATAGCCTTAATAACACATTATAAGAGGTAAACACAATGTCAGTACTTTCGACATCTTTTATTGAATGGCTGCAAGAACACGCAGAGAGTTTAGATCAATCTAACCAGCACGCTGATTTG
The DNA here is from genome assembly GCF_056854775.1 of Mannheimia sp. Lineage (NCBI taxonomy): Bacteria > Pseudomonadati > Pseudomonadota > Gammaproteobacteria > Pasteurellales > Pasteurellaceae > Mannheimia > Mannheimia sp. The sequence continues at coordinate 4,252 of NZ_JBXGGI010000052.1, read as the reverse complement.
TTAATTCGCAAAATTGCGGCTGAAAATCTGTTCAAAATTGGGGTGCCGACAGAATTGGGGGGCAATGGCGGTAATTTAGTTGATGCGATTAAAGCGATTTCTGAGCTGGGTAATCACTCATTAGCGGCGGCTTTTGTTTCGTGGGGGCATCGTACTTTTATTGAGCATATTATTGCTTCGAAAAATCCTATTCCTAGAGAAATCTATTTGGCAGATTTGCTGAGTGGCAATTTAACTGCCGGCACTGGGTTATCGAACGCGATGAAATTTCTGGCTGGCATCGAAGAGTTAAATGTCAAAATTAGTGAAGAAAACGGCAAACGTTATTTAAATGGTCGCCTGCCGTGGGTAACGAATTTACGTTCAGACCGCTTTGTAGCAAGTTTTGTGGCGGGTTTTGAAGATGAGCGTAAACCGATTGTGATTGCGATTCCTTCTACGGCTCAAGGTTTAACCCGCACCAAAGAATTGGAGTTTATGTCGTTACAAGGGACGAATACTACCGCTCTCATATTTGAAAATGTGGAATTACAAGATGAATGGATTCTGGCTGATAACGCTTCGGAGTTTTTAGCAGCAACTCGCCCTGCGTTCTTAGGTTTACAATTTGGTTTACCTTTTGGTTTAGTGGAAAAAAGTTTAGCGGAAATTGAAAAATCGCTCTCATTCCGAGCGATTCTCACTTCTGAATGGCAAACTCAAGTTGATGCTTTAAACGATATTAAAACTCGTCTATTTAATGGCTTAAATGACGAAGGCTATTTCGTTCGCCACCCGAAAGAGCTATTTCAAGCCAGAATCGATATTGTGAATGTGGTTGCACAAACCATTTTGTTAGAATTACAAGCCAGCGGTGGGCGTGGCTATTTGAAAAATGATACCTCAGGCTTCAGCCGCCGCTGGAAAGAAGCCGCATTCTTACCCGTTGTTACCCCAAGTGCGGTGCAGCTAAGAATGGTGCTGGCGAATTGTTAAGAAATAGAGAGGCAAATGTTTGCCTCTTTTTTATTTGCAAAAAATGAGATAAAAAGAACCGCTTGTAGATATAAAAAAGGACGCATTGAAAGCGTCCTAATTTGATTTGATCCCTATTACGCAAAAGGCTGTAACTCTGGGTTAATTGGTGTTTCAGCAATGTTGTTCACATAATTACACAACGTTGCCAAACTCACACCTAAAATCACGTCAATTGCATTTTGTTGATTATAACCTGCAGCAAAAAACTCATTGAGTTGTGCTTCGGTCAATTTTGCTTTTTGTAGCATTACTGCAAGAGTGAAACGAGCTAAAGTGTCTAATTTATCATCAGAATCAATGCGAGAGGTTGCACGCAACGCATTTACGACTTCTTCAGGCATTTTTAACAATTTTAACGCGATTTTAGTATGACCTGCCACACAGAATCCACAACCGTTTACCACCGCAGCAGTAATTTGTACCACTTCACGTTCCTCAGCGGTTAAGCTGTTGCGACCGTTAATGCCGCCTACTGTGCGGTAGGTTTCTAACGCAGTCGGAGCATTTGCTAACACGCCGATAAGATTTGGGATAAAGCCATTTGCTTGTTGTACCGCTTTTAATGCTTCTTGTGCGGCTTCCGGTGCAGATTCAATAGTGTGAATTTGAAATTTTGACATAATTATTCCTTATCAATTTATGGGTTGAATAGGCTAATCATAAATAAAACATTCTTCTACAACAAATCAAAATGACTATGTGATATAACTAAAAGATCTTAAAAGGGAGTATAGTTGCCGATACTCCCTTTCTGTTTAGTTTAAGTTGGAAATTACTCTTCAGCGTCTTCTTTCGCCCATTCTAATGAACGGCGAACCGCTTTTTTCCAGCCTTTATAGCGTTTAGCTCGTTTTTCTTGGTCGCCATCCGGTGTGAAGGTTCGCTCAATTTCTGCTTTATCTTTTAGCTCCTCCAAATCTTTCCAGAAACCAACTGCAATACCGGCAAGATAAGCCGCTCCTAACGCAGTAACTTCTTTCACTTTTGGACGCTCAACTTTGGTGTCTAAAATATCTGCTTGGAATTGCATTAAGAAGTTGTTTGCTGTCGCACCGCCATCAACACGCAATGCTTGCAGTTTCGCTTTTGAATCAGACTGCATTGCTTCTAACACATCTCGAGTTTGGTAAGCGATAGATTCCAAAGTTGCACGCACGATATGATTGCGGTTTGCCCCACGGGTCAAACCGAAAATTGAGCCTCGTGCATACGGATCCCAATATGGTGCACCTAAGCCGGTAAATGCCGGTACAACATAAACGCCGTTTGAGCTATCTTCTTTCGTTGCAAAATATTCGCTATCGAAACTGTCGTGAACAATTTTTAGCTCATCACGTAACCATTGAATGGAGGCTCCTGCAATAAAGACAGAACCTTCTAACGCATATTCAGGCTCGCCTTTCGCATTACAAGCAATGGTGGTTAATAAGCCGTTTTCGGACTGAATCGCAGTATTACCTGTGTGCATCAGCATAAAACAGCCTGTGCCGTAGGTATTTTTCGCTTGTCCTTCCTTAACACATAAATGACCATAAAGAGCCGCTTGTTGGTCGCCTGCGATACCTGCAATTGGAATACGTACACCACCTTGTCCGCCGATATTGGTTTTGCCGTAAATTTCAGAGGAATTTTTCACTTCCGGTAACATTGAGCGTGGAATATTCAGTAATTCCAGCATCTTATCGTCCCACTGCTTGGTGTGAATGTTAAATAACATCGTACGAGAAGCATTTGTATAATCGGTAATATGCACACGCCCTTGGGTTAATTTCCACACCAGCCACGTATCGACCGTACCAAATAATAACTCACCACGTTCTGCTTTTTCTCTTGCTCCTTCTACGTTATCTAAAATCCATTTTACTTTTGTGCCGGAGAAGTATGGATCGACAACTAAGCCTGTGGTTTTACGGATATACTCTTCGTGTCCGTCTGCTTTTAATTTATCGGTAATATCAGATGTACGGCGGCATTGCCATACAATCGCATTATAAACAGGTTTACCGCTCTCTTTTTCCCACACAATGGTGGTTTCACGCTGGTTGGTAATACCAATTGCAGCAATACTATCAGGACTAATACCTGCCTTTGCCACCACTTCATTTAAGGTCGAACTCTGGGTTGCCCAAATTTCCATCGGGTTATGTTCTACCCAACCAGCTTGTGGGTAAATTTGGGTAAATTCACGTTGTGCCACTTCAACAACATTGGCATTTTTATCTAGTAATACCGCACGGGAGCTTGTTGTGCCTTGATCAAGGGCGATGATATATTGTTTGTCCATAGATTACTCCTGAATATTTGCCGGAAGGTTTTTGTGAATAAGATTTTTATAGCCCCAAGCACCGAATAACGCACCGCAGATTGGAGCAACAATTGGAATAATGAAATAAGGGATTTCTTTACCGCCGGTGAGTGCAATTTCGCCCCAACCTGCAAGGAAAGCAAAGAGTTTAGGTCCAAAATCACGAGCCGGGTTCATCGCAAAGCCTGTTAATGGACCGGTTGCCCCACCGATAACAGCGATTAATAAACCGATGAGCAATGCCGCTAAAGCTTTATTTGGTAAGCCGTTTTTATCATCACCGATTGCTAAAATGGTAGACATTAACACGGCAGTAATCACAAATTCCACGATAAATGCCGTTAATAATGTAATATTTGGGTTTGGATAAGTTGAGAACACACCGGCAAAACCAACAGTTTCACCACGTATAATCCCTTGAGCTGCTTCGGCTGCTGCAAAGAGATCGCTATACATAAAATAGATAAGTGCAACAGAGCAGAAAGCACCTGCTACTTGAGCGATGATATAGGGTAGAATTTTGTGTTTTTCAAAACCGTAAAATGCAGCGAGTGCGATAGTTACAGCTGGGTTAAGGTGAGCACCGGAAATCCCGGCAGAAATATAAATTGCCATTGAGACCCCAATACCCCAAACAATTGCAATTTCCCATAAACCGAAACTTGCACCAGCAACTTGTGCAGCCGCTACGCAGCCGGCACCAAAGAAGAGAATGAAAGCTGTACCGATAAATTCGCCGATACAAGCATTGCGTAAGGTTCTGTCCATAACGTTCCCCTTAAGAAGAAATGATTGAAAACCAATAAAGAAATGTTTGAAAATGAAAATATTTTCGAGCTGATATTGCCAAAACACCATTTTTTAAGCAAATGGGAAATTTTAAATTTGTGAAATCCATCACATTATTTTTTTAAATCAACTATTTCTAGG
>NZ_JBXGGI010000051.1:0-3330 GCF_056854775.1 Mannheimia sp. | reverse complement strand
GGGTGCATAAATTCTAATAATTGAGATGTGTGTTTTGGCTGTATTTTAGCAATTTGAAGCAGATTTGCTTCTTTCACCACAAAATTTAACGCCAGATCACGTTTTTCTGCCTCGTCAATCCGCCATTTAGCTAAAACTTGCAAAATAGCCAACTCTTGCTGATTTAATCGCCACGCATTAGCAATATTTTTATAGGCTTTGGTTTTATCTTCAACTCGCTGAATTTTAGCTGATATTGCCTCACACTCTTCTTTAACCGCATTTTGCCAGTTGCCTTTTGCTAACGCCTCAGCCAATTTTTCATAAATTGGTAACAGATACCATACATCTGCTGCTGCATATTGCAACTGCTGTTCAGTTAAAGGGCGAGCAAGCCAATCTGTACGAGAAGCCCCTTTATCCAGTTCAACATCTAAATAATGAGAAACTAATTTCGCAAATCCCATTGATATACCAACGCCGGCGAAGCCCGCCATAACTTGGGTATCAAGCATTGGTTCAGGCAATTGTTTGAATTGATGCTCGAAGACTTCTAAATCTTCACTACAGGCGTGAAGCACTTTTATTGTGCTTTTATCTGCCAATAATGAGACAAAAGGCGAAAAATCGGAAATCGCAGTAGGGTCGATTAAGCTGACTTGTTTGCCATCATATAACTGAACTAAACCTAATTTTGGGTAGTAAGTACGGGTGCGGATAAATTCAGTATCAAGTGCTATAGCATTTGCTTTTTTAGCCTCTTCGCATACTGCCGCTAGTTGTTCGTTTGTATCAATCCAGTTATAGCAAATTAAAGATTTCATACTCGTTTTCCGTAATTTTTTCAAAGAATAAAATAATTATGTGATCTGTTTCTCATTATAAACAAAAAAAGATTGTTATTTTTTTCAGATCAAAAAATAATTGCCACAATCAAGATGATAAAAGGAATTTTTAAATGTTTTCCGATAACAAAGCCTTACATTTAGGTAAGATTTACCGCTTAATCGAACAATTTGAATTAATTTCAAGAACCGACTTAGCCAAGCTCTCCGGCTTAGCTCCGGCATCTGTAACTAATCTTACTAAAATATTGATAGACAACCATTTTATTTTAGAAAGAACGGTGCAAAATACACTCGCTCGAGGTCGCCCTTCTGTTGGTTTAGCCGTTTCAAATTTCTTTTGGCAATTATTATGCATAACAGTTTCACCACATAAGGTTGAAATTTCCCTTTGTGAATTAAACGGTAAGCAAATGTACAAGCAAGATTATACAATCTCGCCGCAAAATTATACTCAATTAGACGATAACATTTTGAAATTTATCGAAAATTTCCAGCAAGCTCAGACTATCCATAAAGAGCAGTTACTTGCAGTTTCTGTAAGTGTTATAGGCAAAATTAATGCGGAAAAAGAGAGCATTACACAATTAGGCAATCACAATATGCTTTGCCATATCACACCTAAACTTGCCCAATTATTTGACTGTCCAATTTTATTAAGCGAGCATTTTCAATTATGGCTATTGGCAGAATCAACTGTGGGTTCTTTAATCAGCCAAAACAATGTAATTTTCATTGAATTAGACGATACAATAAACGTAAGCGTACTGTTAAGCGGCAATTTGCTACATAAACAGTCAAAAATGAATGTTGATAATATGCATATGCCTAAATTCAGCCAATTAAGTGATGAAACATTCCCTGAATTGGACACTATTGATCGTTATAAATTAATTAATCAAGTTACCTTCCCTGCTATCGTGCAATTAATTGATAAATATTTACCGAATCATTTAGCAACACCGGAACAAAAAATCAGTTTATTTTGTCAAAAAATTGAGGAAAATCAACCGCTTGCATTAACCATTTTAGAGCATATTACCGATAATCTCGCCTATGCTTTAATGAATTTAATCAACATTTTCTCTAGTGAGAAAATTATGTTCAATTCTCCTCTACTTCGGATAAAAGAACCTTTATTTAACCAACTTTCGGCAAAATTACATAAAAATTTGTTACAAGATCTAAAAATTGATTTAGTAACCAGTCAATATGATTGGAATAGCCCATTAATTGCTTGTTCTGCAATAAAACAAGGAATTTATGACGGAAATTTGATCAAGGACAGTATAAATTAATCTTTTCTTGGTTAAACTACAAGGCGTGAATTTTTTGTTAAAGGAATTTGTAATGCCTTCATTATTTATTACCGGAACAGATACAAATGTTGGGAAAACAGTTGTTACCCGAGCGATTATCCAAACCCTTACTGAACACCATTTCCCTGTAGTGGGTTATAAACCGATTGCGTGTGGTGGCGATGACTCTTTACCGACCGAGCCAACTCAATATGATTATGCAACGGAAGATAACTCCGATGTATTAACTATTTTGGAAAGTTGCCCGAAAGAGGTGTGTTATCGAGATATCAACAGTTATACATTTATCCATTCCAGTACACCTGTATTTGCGGCACTAGATGCCGTTCATCATATTCAATTAGAAAAATTGAATAGCGATTTGGCTCGATTGGAAGAAAAATTTCCCAATGTAGTTGTTGAAGGCACTTATGGCTGGCTTACCCCGATTAATAAAGATTATAGCTTTGCTGATTGGGTAATCCAAAATGATATGCCTGTGGTGTTAGTGGTAGGTATTAAAGAAGGTTGTGTTAATCACGCACTACTTACTGCCAATGAAATTTTGCAACGTGGAGGGAAACTAGTGGGCTGGGTTGCCAATCGGGTGAATCCTGGGTTGCGACACTATCACGAACTGATTGAATTACTCAGTCAAAAAATTAACGCACCGCTATTAGGGCAAATTCCTTATATGGGACACCCGGAACAAAAACAATTAGCCGCCTATATCCAAAACCCTGAGCCATTGTTTGAGTATTTTCAGAAATAGCAAGCGGTTCAATTTCACTGATTTTTTGCATATAAAAAGGGAGTTTCCGATTAAAAGAAACTCCCTTTTTCAACAAGATAAAGATTAAAGATTAAAACTTAACTTCAACTCCTAATATAAAATTCCGACCCGGTTGAGAAACGAACGGATGATAAGAAGTGTGAATATAGATCGGCTGATTGAGTAAGTTTGTCCCATTCAAGCTAATTTTATACTCCGCATTTTTAAATTTGTTGCTGTAACTTAAGCCCAAATTCAACATTGAATGCCCTTTGGTCGGATACTCTAACTGGCTTAAACGGCGTTGGCTAAACATACGATAGAATTCCGCTTCACCAGCCCAATTTTCATTAAATTGTGCATTTACCCGTAAACCTAAACGCAGTGGCGGCGTTCTTGGGGTATTCATATCGGCACGGTAAAGCAGATAAGTTTC
>NZ_JBXGGI010000050.1:0-5180 GCF_056854775.1 Mannheimia sp. | reverse complement strand
GCTTTCATAATCGGAACGAGCCGCCGTTATGGTGGCTGATTTGGCGGTAATATCTACATCACCGTCTCGAGAGGTCACGACGCTGCCGGTTTGTTGGTAATGCCCGTCTGTGCGGATTATTGTATCGCCCGATAAACTCCCCACTTGGCTACGCGCCGCACTTTGTTGGGTGTGGTCTTGTTCAATCTGTTCTTTCTTCTTGCCCACACTAAAACCAATTCCACCTGTCCCCATTAAACCGCTTTTCGTTTTAATGTGTTCATCTTCCGCATAATGCGTATTGGTGGCAGCGGTAATATTTACCCCTTCTTTACTATCAATCAGTAGCTGTTTGTCAGCGACCACCGCAGAGCCGTGAATATCGACTTTGCCGGTTTCCGAGTAGAGCGTAACATTATTGCCGTCTATCTCACTGCCGATATTTTCGGTGGTATCGTGATAGTGACGGCGGGTTTCCGTGGTTTTACTAAACCAACCTTTGCTACTGCCTTTCGAACTGCTGGCCAATTGCTCCGTTTGCTCGCCCGATTCAATCCGTACATCGTCTCTTGAGCCGATAAAGGTTTCACCGTTTTCACTGCTCACCGTGGCTTGGCGAAGCGAGTTGGTCTAACACCGTGCGGGCAAAATTGCCGTCAGCACTTTGACTTGATGAGAGGGTAGAGCTGATTTCAAGGTTTTTCCCTGCATAAAGGGATAAATCTTTCACCGCTTCAATCTTACCACCTAAGTTAACCAGGTTTTGTTTAGCCGATAAATCCACCGTATCACCCAAAATCGTGCCTCTATTTTCCAGTTCATTACTGTGTAAGCGGGTTAAATCTAAGCCGGCAATCACTCCACTGTTTTGTAGATTATCAACATTACCGATAATTTGATTGGCTGAAATCACTGCACCTCGGGAAGTAATGTCACTATTACGAGCAACCAAATACACTTGTGGCACAAGGGCTGTTACTTTTCGCCCATCAGCCAGTGTGATTTCTTTATTGACCAACCACACCATATCCGTTGTCAGTTCGGACATCTGCTTCGCCGTTAAGCCTATATATCTAAAAGCTCAGAATAAGATAAATCCGGTTGCTTAAGAAGAAAATTATGCCAATGTAAAATAGCATTTGTAAAATCAGAGCAAGGGATAGTTATAGAATATTCCTCATTATCAGGCTCAAAATTAGAATGCAAATATACTTCACTATCTACAATTTCTCCTCCCCAGCTTTCTGTGCTGATATCTATATCATTTTGTGGACAGTTATCTAATATTAGAACTAAATTTTTTAGAAAATTCGAAGAACAATCTAATAAATAATAAGATATAACCTTCTCATTTTTCTCTTGATTAACTGACTCACAAGTTGGTGTGATAGTATTCCAAACACTATTATAAAAATAAAAAAATCTTAGTTTCACTTTTTCTCCTTATTGATTAGGTGATGGGTAAGCAGTAGTGTGTGGACTTATAAAGCCCTCAACCTTAACTCCAGAGGGAGTTATTCCATACCATTTGTTACCATTAACTACTTTGTTATTAAACGACTGACTTACCTCAACTTTTATCCTATCGCTTGTCCACGTTTTAGGAAACATAGTAGATATTCCACCATTATTGGTTTTCTCAAAGTATTTACTACTAGAAGGATCTTTAACAGATACTTTAGCCTCATATACACCATTAGGATAAGTTTTAATTACTTCATCTACTTTCACATTAGCAAGTGTACTATGACCACCAACAACTTTGGTTACTTTCTAATTCAACTCGTTTTGTAACTTGGTTTTATCAAAGTTGTTACACCCAAAAGCAAAAACTAGATTTACCGCTAAAATTTGCAAAATATTCAGCATAATTAACCGCTTGTAACTTATATTAAATAGCACTAGTGTGGACAATAGCACTATCAGGGTTAGTAAAACGTAACCCAACAAGTATTTATTCATTACGTTGGGTTTTCGCAAGCTCAACCCAACCTACGAGCTAACTAAACCAATAACTACCATTTTTCTGCTTCCAACCAATATCGACTGGACAAGCAGTATACCACCATAAATTTTCAATATCTTTTTCTGGTATGTCTTCATCATATTCTGTTGGGAATGATTGGTAGATATAAGACAACTGTGTATCTAAATCGGAATTTATTAATTCCTCACGATTTTCTACCCAATCTCGAAATGCCAAAATTCCGATATCGTTTAAAATGATATATCTAAGGGTTTCTATAAATATTTCTTTAGATAATTCTATTGGTGTTCCACAATGTGTATCATAGCATCTTATCGTGTCATAAATAGCTCTAATAAATAAACCATTAGAACTCTCAATAATTTCATCAAAATTAAACATTTTTACCTCTCAAACTTAATCTCAATACTATTTTTAATTCCAGATATTTCTTGATTAGGCTTTACTATTTCAATAGTAAATTTTGCGTTTGTATGGTGCTGCGAAGAAGAAAAGTTCCTTAAATTTAATGTACTTCCTTTCAACGGTCCATCTGCTGGTTTCACTGCCCATACTTTTCCTACATTACCATCCAAATCTTTCATTCTTGGTATAATTTTAGGAATAGGCAATTTATCTGTACCAGCTAATTCTTTAAAATATGCTATTACATCCTGATCACTAACTCCTTTAAATACAGGCACTCCCATACTGGTATCAGGATTCGTAGTATAAATTTTTCCATTTATATTTAATTTCATATCTTTAGGCTCTATAGATTTTGTATTAAATTGATATGCTATTTCTTTAACTCTATCGTTTATTTTCTGAACTCTGACTAATTCAGGCTTATTTGTAATTTTATCATTCAACTCCTTATCAAACTTAGCACTATTCACGCCTAAATTACCCACATCAGACTTATAAGCTATCTGAGGAGATTTTTTAAACAAGCTCACTACTTTTTCTGCAACTTGTCCTGTCAAAATTACAGTTGGGGCTTGTAATGCCTTCCCTTGAGATTGTAAATATCCCATCAATTCACCAGCCTCTGCCGGATTAGACTCTAATGCTGAATTGATACGGGCATTTAACTCTTCGAGAGAAATCACTACTTTTTGAACAGTTTCTTTTGGATTACCCAATGCTTCGGCAATCGTTACCATTGTTTCGTCAAAGTTCTGAATTGCCTCTATCGTGCCTTGCACACCTTCAACTAAGGCTTTTACTTCACCTTGTTTCAGACCATCGTAATAGGCTTCTGCTTTTTCTAAATCTCCCTTAAACATTGCCTTTGCAATAGATTTAATACTTTGCTCTCTATCATCTGAAGGATGAATATCACCAAAAGTATTATTCTCCACCGCATTCTTTCCAACTCCTTGTCCGGTTTTTACTGCTTGAGCTGTAGATAACGAACTACCTGAACCAGAGGCTAAACCACTCGCCAACCCAGCCGCTACTTGGCTTAGCTCCGATACCGTCCGTTTTTCCGCTTCCGTTAGGTTTTTAGGCTCTTTGCCGAAAAGACTTTGAGAGATGATGTTTGCCCCCACTTCGCCCGTTACCGCTGCTGCCGCACCTGCTCCAGTATTGCCGCCCTGTGTGTAAGCCTCTACCGCTCCCCAAAGGGCGTGGGCAATCAGGTTTGCCGCCTCATTGCCTTGAGTTTCCTGTTTGATTTGTGTGTTGATGTAAGGCGAAGCTGCCCCTGCAATAACCCCTGCTGTTGGGCTACCGCCTAACGCTAACCCTACTGCGTTGGTAACTGCATCCACCCCTTGTCGGTAAGCTCCGCCTGTTTCCCATTTTTCCGCTTCTTGTTCTAGCTCTCTCGCTTTGGTTGTATTGCCTGCGGCTTTCGCCTGTTCAGCCTCTGTTCGTTTGCTTTCAGCGTGGCTCGCCACTTTTTCATTAATAGTGGAAACCGTTGTGGTTTGGAAATCGCTTAGGGCTTTTACTTGATAATCTAACTCGCTTTGTAGCTTAGTTTTATCAAAGTTATTCTCAAGTTTGCCTGAACGGCTTTCGGCTGTTTCAGTTGTGATGTCAGTTTTAACTTCTTGCTTAATTTGAGTAGTCGTTTTACCTGTTTTCTCTAGTTGAGCTTGCTCGTCTCGAATAATCAGGTTTTGGGTGTTAATGCCTGAATACGTTGTACCTGCTTGGCTGTCTTGGTCTTTGCCATAACCAATCGTATTACTTAGGCTGTGGGTTGGGTTGCCTTCTTTATCTACTTTCTGACCGTTCCAACCACCTTTATAATCCCCTGCTGTACTTACACCTACCGCACTGCCCTTATGGCTGGATTGGTTTTCAATATGGCTATAACTCAGTGTCCCTGTGCTAAATTGGTTTTTACCTTCACTTTCCGCTTTGTCCGTTGAAGTTACCAATCCACCTTTTACATCTGTGTGGTTGGCAACTCTTATAAAAGCAAGGCTATTTTCATTAAAAATAATAGCTAAATTTAATATTAGAATTTGTAAAAGGTTAAGCATTATTAAATTCTTATGATTAAAATCACATTAATAACATATATACTATTTCATATAACAAGCGGTCAAATTTCTTAAAAGTTTTACAATTTATTGCAAAAAATTTGAGAGAATCTAACCGCTTCTTACTTATTATTTAATTCCTTATCCCCAAGGCTTGGCATCTGGTTTACTATATTTCGAACGCCATGATACACACTTAGGATTATCCCATCTTGTTCTGCTTTCACAAACAGGACCACCTTTCAAATACCATCCTTTTTTCTCTAAACATAAGCTAGGTTCTATATCATTACTGTAACCTGATACTGGATCCATTCCACAAGATCTCATCTCCTCCTCACGTACTGTTAGATAGGCAGAGACAAAGTTGTTATCAGTAGCTGCAGGCAATCTATGATTTTCACTAGAACGCAGATTCCAAACATAATTTTGTCGTTCTGGTTTCTCTTTACACCATCCACTTAATGAAGCACATTTATAGTAATCATTTGGAAAGATTGTAGCTAACAGACATCCACTGAGAAGCAATGGGCTTAGCAAAATAAAAAATTTTTTCATAGTTTCATTCCTTACTTTTTATTAATACCATCGGAGGTATACGCAGATGAGTTACCCCCACGGCTTCGCATTGGGTTTACTATGTTTTGCACGCCATTTAATACATTCTGGCTCATTCCATACATCTTTTTCCTCACACACCGGACCCTGTTCTAGATACCATCCTTTTTTTTCCA